>SKHV01000324.1 GCA_007116765.1 Prolixibacteraceae bacterium
ATTATAGCAATAAAATTCAACACAAAATATTTAGCACAATATCGGTTCAAGCCCAGCAGCTTGGAGTAAGAGTATGGGTAATTGGAGGCTTTGTGCGCGACTTAATACTCAAAAGAGAGTCGGGCGATATCGATTTTGTGACCGAGGGAAGTGGCATTGAGCTAGCTCAAAGTGTAGCTCGAAGCTTGAATAATAATATTAAAGTTTCGGTTTTTAAAAACTTTGGAACGGCACACTTCAAGTACGACAATCTTGATTTAGAATTTGTAGGTGCCCGAAGAGAATCGTACGATAGGGGATCGCGAAAGCCATTTGTGGAAGACGGAACTATTGAAGACGACCAGAACCGACGCGATTTTACAATTAACGCAATGGCGATAAGTCTTAATGAACATGACTTTGGACAGCTGGTTGATCCATTTGATGGTATTAAGCATCTCGAATTGAAATTGATCAAAACTCCTCTTGATCCTGAAATAACTTTCGACGATGATCCACTAAGAATGATGCGAGCCATACGTTTTGCATCACAGCTGAACTTTAAGATAGACGAAGATACTTTCGATGCAATTCAGAAATATAAGCAGCGTATCTCAATAATATCGGCAGAACGTATAATCGACGAGTTGAATAAGATTATTCTTTCCCCTAAACCGTCGATAGGTTTTAAGCTTTTAGACAAGGCGGGCTTGCTTGATATTATTCTGCCTGAACTAACAAAATTAAAAGGTGTTGATGTGGTCGAGGGTATTGGACATAAAGACAATTTTTACCATACACTTGAAGTGCTTGACCGGATAGCTCCCAATACCGCGAATCTTTGGTTGCGATGGGCTGCACTTTTACACGATATTGCCAAGCCGTTAACAAAAAAATACATCGAAGGGCAGGGATGGACTTTCCACGGCCATAATTATCAGGGATCAAAAATTATTCCCCGCATATTCAGAAGAATGAAACTGCCGCTGAACGAAAAAATGAAATATGTGCAGAAAATGGTAAACCTGCATATGCGGCCAATTGTGTTAAGCGAAGAAGAGGTTACCGACTCGGCAGTACGTCGTCTTCTTTTTGAAGCTGGAAACGATATTGACGACTTAATGACTCTTTGTGAGGCCGACATCACTTCTAAAAACGAAGTGAAGGTGAAAACTTATTTGCGCAACTTTTACCTTGTGCGTCAGAAACTTAAGGAAATAGAAGAGAAAGATGCTGTTCGTAATTTCCAGCCACCGGTTACCGGGGAAGAAATTATGAAATTTTATGGGCTTGAGCCATGTCGCGAAGTGGGAGTGATAAAGAATGCGATTAAAGAAGCAATTCTTGACGGAATAATTCACAATAACTATGACGAAGCTTTTGCTTTTATGGAAAAAATGGGCAGTGAAATGGGATTGAAAAAAGCGAATTAATCTTTTTTATATTTCAAATCGAGCAGGATTGGTAAGTGGTCGCTGAATCCATCGTTGTATCTGAACCCAATATAAGTGCGAAAGGGCTTCATTCCCAAATAGGCTTCATCTTTTTCCATGAGGAAAGGAGCTTCAAAAATGCGAAAACTTTCGGTGCTGGTATGAATTTTTTCACCCTTCAATAAGGCACCGCTTACTATGAATTGATCGATTAACTCCCATTTCCCTCTGAATTTTATGGTGCCTAAGCCTTGTGCGGCATGTTTGTGTGAGAGATTATACAGAAGCGTGTTGTTAACTGTATTGAAATTACTAACTGCTCCAAGGTGTTTGGTAATGCTTTCCTCGATTGGGGCATCGTTAAAGTCGCCCATAATAATTATTTTGGCTTGAGGGTTAGTTTCAAAAATACTGTCGGTATTCGACTTAAGAATGCTTGCCGCCAAAGCTCTTTGCGGTATTGTTTCAATAGCTCCTCCAAATTTCGAAGGCCAGTGGTTTACGTAGTAATGCAAGGTGTCAGTCTCCATGGTACCTTTTACGTATAATATGTCACGTGTGGCAAAATTTTCGTTATCGGGATCAATAACCGGAATCGCGTTATACATAATGGGTGTAAACTGAGCTTCGTGATAAAGCAGGGCTACGTCAATTCCTCTTCGGTCGGGCGACTCTTTGTGGATGATTTTATAGCCCATACGACCAAGCGGTGTTCTTTCCAGCAGCATTTCGAGTACATACCGGTTTTCTACTTCGCATAAACCAATTAATGCCGGCTGCTTACCTTCACCCACAGCTATCACTACCTGAAAAATTCTTCTAAGTTTATCATTAAAGCGTCTGTTTGTCCAATATCGGTCTCCGTTTGGTAAGAACTCTTCGTCACGTTTGTCAGGGTCGTCAAAAGTGTCGAAAAGGTTTTCGACATTGTAAAACATCACCCTAAAATCGGGAGAGTTTTCGTTTTGAGAAAAGATTAATGATTGAGGAATAAAAATGAGCAGTACAAAAACAGAAAACAGAAACGTGAAATTAATTTTTGTCTTCATCTTCTTCCTCTTCTTCTTTTACGTATTCAAAAGCACCTATGTCGGGTGCATCGTCTGCTAGTCTTGAAATTAGATTCAAATCGTATGGCACAAACTGGCTGTATTCTATATTTGCCGCATTTATTGCAGGCGATTCGGGCAACAGTTGATAGTTGTATTCTGCTACATTTACAAATGCAGGATCTTGATTCCGGATGGAGTTTACAAAGAAGTTGGGGTGTGCATTGTATATACTATCTGCCACTTTCACTAGGCTGTTATTGAGAGATACATTGAACAGGTAGTCAGTGTTGATTTCGAAATCGACTTCAGAAGCAACGCTTCCCCATATTATGGAGTTTTGCCAGGTAGCTTCAATTAAATCGTCCGATACAATAGGAGGCCTGTATCTTTCGTCGCGTGCCATATTCGATACAAATATCGAAGGCGTGTTTCGGTTCGAATAACCTCGCCAGTAATTGGCAACTGTGGTGTGATTAAAGCGGTATTTCCCTCCTAAATAAAGAGCAATGCCTACAGAACCACAGTTGCTAACTACCAAATTTGAAGCATTTATTTCAGACTGAAGTGCTACAATGCCTGCAAAACCCATGTGCTCAATTCTCATGTTGTGCAGTTTCACTTTAGCCGCACCGTCAACATTGCCAATTTGTAAACCAGTCCATCCATTTTTCAGAATCACGTTTTCAAAAACATGCTCTTCTTCATTAGGCGATAAAATTATTCCATGCCACTGAGCGGGAATGTCGCTGTAAAGCGCTTCAAGCCTATCGCCCTGAAAAGTAATTGGTTTGTCGTGTGTGCCTACTGCATTAATTGTCCCCATTGCTGCTAATATGGCATCTTTGTGGAAGTGAATACGTGCTCCCGGCTCAATGGTCAACACTGCTCCTGTGTCAACTAATGCATAGTTGTACACCAGATAGGGCTTATCGGCAGTCCAGGTGGTAGTCGATAATACTTCTTCCTTCACCGGAATAAAATCCTGTCCCCAGGCGAGTAAGTCAATGTCCTGAAATTCTGAATTAATAAGAAATACTACCGAGTCCTGAATAATCATCGGTTGGTTCGAACCATTAGGGTCAACAGTCAATTCCACAAAAATGAAAATACTGTCGCGGGCCGGTAGTTCAACATCCGACACCGAGTTGCTCATTATTCCGTCAATATTAAGTCTGTATGGCGAATTGTTACCGCCTGCAAGTTCAATCGATGAGATTAAAACCGGTCTGTTGTGTGGATTTATTACCCGAAACGACTTGGTTGTAGAACCAATTGTAGTAAAAATGGTGTCAAACATTAGCGTATCAGTCGAGAACGATAAGCTCACTTCCTCAGAAGATAAAAAGCCGTCGTCGTCGCATGACGCAAATAATGCAAGTATTAGCATTGCCGTTACTAATATGTTGATTAAGTGTTTTATCAAGTTATTCAGTATTGATTGTTTAAGATGTATATCTTATCTAACGTCAAAATTACAAAATCATTTCCTTGAATCAGAACAATTTATTAAACTTTTTTAACATTTAATGCTTCTTCGAAAATAATTGCAGTAAAGTATAGGCTATAAGCGCATTAATTATAATGATTTCGAAACCTGCCCGGTATTCAATTATAATGGAACTCACGAATATAGTGAATAAATAAGTAAGAAGTGGCGATGCGATACATACTGGCAAAATGAATCGATATGCCGGTTTCCGTTTGCTGAAAAAGGAAAAAGTAAATACGGCCAGTATGGGGCCATAGGTGTATCCTGCTGCTTTGAATATCGAGTTCACCACACTTTCGTTATTTAGTTTATAAAAAAGCACAATCACAATAAAAATTAGAAGATTGAAAACCAAGTGAACCCAGTTTCTTAGCCTGCGTTGGATTTTCTTTTTCTTGCCTTCAATTTTTAAAAAATCGATACAAAATGAGGTGGTTAGTGCAGTTGTGGCCGAATCGGCACTTGAAAATGCAGCTGCCGATATTCCTAAAATAAATAAAACTGCTACTCCGTACCCCAAATGGTTTAATGCAATTTCGGGCAGCAGGTAATCGGTTTTTTCAGGAATATTGATGTTGTGAAAGTGCGCAAACTGATAAATTGTGGCACCTAGTATTAAAAATAGAAAAATGGCTACAACAAACATTACGCTGAATACGAGCATGTTTTTACGTGCTTTATTGCTGCTGCGACATGTGAGGTTTTTTTGAACTATGTCTTGGTCGAACCCATTTAGCGCAATGGTTATAAATATTCCTGAAATAAATTGTTTGAAAAAATTGTGTGGTGAGCCGGACTTGAAATCGAAAATTTGCGTTTCGGCCGATTTCATAATAGAATTAGAAAAATCGCTAAAAGGTATTTCAAGGTTTATTATTATTGCTGAAATAGTGGCTATTACAGCAGTCAGTAGTACCGCGGTTTGAAGCATATCAGACCATACCACTGTTTTTATTCCCGAATTGTGTGTATACAACCAAATAAGTACAAGGCAAAAAAGCACGGTTGCTTCAAACGATATGCCCAGTGGTTGGCTAATGGCAAGGTGAATAACCAATGCAGCCAAATAAAGCCTGAATGCTGCACCAATTATTTTCGAAACTATAAAAAATCCCGAGGTGGTCAAATAACCTTCGGGGCCCATTTTTTCAAGTAAAACACTGTAAATCGAAATGATATTTTTACGGTAGTAGTATGGAAGTAAGAGGGTAGCAATTATTATGTAACCTGCAAAATTGCCCAACACAAACTGAAAATAATGAAAGGCACTATTGCCAACTTCGCCGGGCACCGAAATAAATGTTACGCCCGAAAGTGTTGCGCCCACCATGCCAAAGGCAACTACAAACCAAGGCGATTTTTTGTTGCCGGTGAAAAAACTTTGTGTATTGCTTGTTTGGCCTACGAAAAATGAAATGATCAAAAGCAATAAAAAATAGCTGATAAATATTGAAAAAAGGATAAGCGGGCTCATGTTTATTCAAAATCGGGATAAAGTAAATATTTCTTTCTTGTGTGTTTGTATTTCTGAATGCCGTTTTCCCAAGCTGCTTTAATGCTTTGGGCATCTATTCCGCTGTTTATCTGTTGATAAAAGTTTTTGTCGCCCGAAAGTAAATCAATCCAGCGCCGACTTTTCCAGAAATCATCGTGATTTTCAAAATAGTTAAAAAAACGGATGAAGAATTCAAGTGTAAACGGTGGAACCTCATTCAGGTCTTTTAGATCAATTCCGTGGCACAATATGTTTTCGTGAAGCGGATTATTACTCATGCCCGGAATGGATTTCGGAGTGAACGAAATTTCTTTAACCGGGCTTCCTGGATATCCAATTACCTGAAAAGGGAACTTAGTACCGCGACCAATACTTACGTTGGTTGCCTCGAAAAAGCATAACGACGGGTAAAGTCTTACCGACAAATGATTGGGTAAATTGGGTGAAGGGTTAATCGGCAGTTTGTAAAGGCACGAATGGGTATAGTTTTTTACTTTAAACACTTTTAAATCGCATTGAATTCCATCATTTAACCAATTCTCTCCATTAATCATTTGTGCTAGTTCGCCTACGGTGCAGCCATGAACTATCGGGATTGGATGCATACCTACAAACGACTTGAGTTCCATGTCGAGCACCGGGCCGGCTATATAGTCGCCATTTGGGTTTGGGCGGTCAAAAACGAAGAAGCTAATGTCATTTTCGGCACAGGCTTCCATCATGTAATGCATGCTGCTTATGTAAGTGTAGAAACGGCAACCTACATCTTGCATGTCGAAAATTACAATGTCGAGCCCTTGCATCTGATTTTTGTTTGCTTTCTTTTCGCTACCATATAACGAAACAATTGGAATGCCGGTGGTGTGATCAATTGAGTGGTCAATTAATTCCCCGTCGGCAGCATCGCCCCTGAAGCCGTGCTCCACTGCAAATACTTTATCAACCATTACTCCTTGCGACAAAAGAAAGTCAAGCAAGTGAACGGAATCAACCATTGAAGTATGGTTTACCATCAAACCAACTTTTTTCCCAACAAGCAGGTGTAAATACTCATTTGGCTGTTCTGCGGCAACAATTATGCTTTTGTCACTGCCGCAAGCTGTATTTATCCACAACAGCATGATTGAAAAAATAAAAAATTGAAAGACTTGCTTCATTATATCTATTTGGTAAATTTTTATAAATTTACATTTAATCATAAAGCTTGCAAAAATACAGAAACAATATGCGCATTATTTTTTTTATCTCCTTTTTTATAGTTTCCTCTTTCACATTTTCAAATACCAGAATTGAACCAGTTTACATGAGACAAAAAACGGTGTGGGCTCAAAACCTTCTCGAAGAAATGACTCTAGAACAACGTATTGGTCAGTTAATAATGGTAACCACCTATCCTTCACAGGGCGAAAGTAATGAAAAACAGATAAGAAAGTGGATAGAAGAAGACCATGTGGGAGGAGTGTTGTTTCTAAGATCGACTCCATACGAGCTTGCATCGCGCGCAAATGCCTATCAGTCGTACTCAAATATTCCTTTGTTTATTGCACTTGATGCCGAAAACGGTTTGTCGTTCAGGCTCGATTCAGTGGTGCAGTATCCCCATGCGATGAGCATGGGTGCTTTGTCGCACGATTCGCTCATTTACCAAATGGGGCGCGAAGTGGGGCAGCAATGTAGGGCTTTGGGTATCAACCTCAATTTTGCCCCGGTGGCCGATGTTAATACGAACCCTCAAAATCCAATTATTAATCATCGCTCTTTTGGTGAGAATCCTCGGCGCGTGGCACAAAAGGCATGGCAGATGGCCAGAGGAATGCAGGACGAAAATGTGTTTGTGAGCGCAAAACACTTTCCCGGCCACGGCGATACGGCTTTTGACTCGCACCATACCTTACCTATAATCAGGCGAAATTACGAACAGCTTTCAAAAACCGATTTCGTTCCCTTTGAGCATGCAATACAAGAAGGTATAAACGGAATAATGACCGCGCACATTAGTATGCCCGAAATCGATAAGTCGGGTTTGCCGGGTACGCTTTCACCTCAAATAATGACAAGCATACTGCGTGATTCCTTGTTGTTTGACGGGCTTGTTTTTTCCGACGGAATGAACATGAAAGGAATTACCTTGCATTACAACGAAGGCGAAGCGGCGGTAATGGCGCTCAAGGCCGGTGTCGATGTAATTGAATTCGTGCTTAATCCCCGTATAGTAATTGATGCCGTGAAACAAGCTATTGATAATGGAACTTTAACTATGGAGCAAATTAATGAGAAATGCTTCAAGGTGTTAATGGCAAAAAAATGGCTTGGTCTAAATGATTATAAGCCGGTTAAACTTGAAGAATTGTTTGAGACGGTTAATGCAAAGCAATATGAGCTTACCGCACGCTTGATGCATGAACAAGCAATAACAGTGCTGCAAAACAAAAAATCAATTTTGCCTTTACAGCGGCTCGATACATTGAGAATTGCTACGGTTTCGATCGGAGGTCAACGGCTTTCGGTGTTTCAGGAAACGCTGAGCCGTTATACCGAAGTGGATAATTTCTACGTGCCCCAAAATGCTAGTTTGGATGCAATAAAACAAACAATAAAAAAGTTGAGCAACTATAATCTGGTTATTGCCGGAGTGCATGGCACATCCATTATGGCACGCAATAACTATAGCGTGAAAGATTTTCACAAGAACACGATAGAGTTACTTGCCGCAAATCATAATCTAATATCTGTTTTCTTTTCAAACCCTTATTCCATTAATTCATATAAGAGGGTCGAAAAAAGCAATGCCATTGTTGTGACTTATGGCGATAATGATTTGAGTCAAAGCTATGCTGCTCAATTAATTTTTGGCGCCATTGGAACCAATAGCAGCTTGCCGGTTTCTGTAAATTCAATGTATAAAGAAGGGGACGGAGTACAAATTAAACCAAGCGGGAGGTTCAAGTACACAATACCCGAAGAACTAGGGTTTGAATCATCGCTGCTTTATCGAACGGTTGATTCGTTAGCTAATATGGGAATTGAGAAGAAGATGTTTCCCGGATGCCAGGTGTTGTTGGCTAAAAAAGGAAGCGTGTTTTTTCATCGTGCTTATGGTTTTCATACCTACGATAGCATAAGGCCTTTAAATACACACGATATTTACGATTGGGCATCGTTAACAAAAATAGTAGGCCCTTTGCCTCTTCTAATGAAAATGACCGAAGATGGAATAGTCGAATTAGATGCTCCTTTCAGTATTTATTGGGCACAATTTAAAAATACCGATAAAGAAACCGTAAGCCTTCGTGAAATGCTTACTCATCAGGCAGGCTTCAGACCCTGGGTGCCTTTTTATTTGCAGGTTACAGCTAACGGACCCAGACACCGCGATACAGTTGTGAGAGAACATCCGGGGCAAAACTTCAATACTCGCTTATCATCATCATTGTACATACGCGATGATTTTAAACAAATTATACTCGATCAAATTGGTACAAGCGATTTGCTAAGAAGAAAACGCTATGCTTATTCTGATTTGCCATTTTTGCTTTTTCCTGATTTTATTTCACAATTGAAGCAAAGAGATTACGAACAAATCCTAGAGCAAGATTTTTTAACCCGACTGGGAGCATCAACAGTTAAATATAAGCCCTATCAGTACTTTGAGTCCGATAGATTTGTGCCTACCGAAGTAGACTATACCTTTAGACGGGAATTGCTGCAAGGTTATGTACACGACGAAACCGCCGCAATGATGGGGGGAGTTTCGGGTAATGCCGGGCTTTTTGGTACAACCAACGATTTGGCCAAAATTATGCAGTTCTATTTGCAAAAAGGAACTTTTGGTGATTTTGTGTATCTCAAACCAGAAACCTTAATGGAGTTTACCCGAGTGCAATATTCAAGTAATGACAACCGCAGAGCCCTTGGATTTGATAAACCATATATCGACAATTCAAAAAATAAAATGGAAGATGCTTATCCGGCTCCTGCGGTTAGTGCAAATAGTTTTGGACATAGTGGCTTTACAGGCACTTTTGTTTGGGCCGACCCTGAAAATGAATTGTTATTTATCTTCATGTCGAATCGTGTTTATCCCACAAGGGATAACACCCTCATCACTTCAGAAAGTTTCAGGCCACGTTTGCAACAATCCATCTACGAATTGCAAAACACATACAGATATACAAATTTTTAATGTTACTATGGTTTTTTTGTGTTCGATTTGAATTATTAAAAAATGTTAAAGTTTAAATCTGCTTATACTTTAACGGCTGTAATAAAAAACAGTTCTTTTTGCATATTAAGCAATAGCGTAAGTTTTTTTTTATGATAAAATGTAATTTTTTATTAAAAAAACCAAGAGATATTTAAAAGCACTTTTTATTTAGGAATAATCTGTTAAATTTATGGGAAATTTAAGTAAAGAAAACATTATTACTAACCAATAAAATATTTTATACCATGACTAAAAAAATAACATTCAATGAACTCCGAAAAATTAAAGACAGTTTGCCTGACGGAACCGTAAGACAATTGGCTGATGAGTTTAATGTTGAGGTGGAAACCGTCAGGAATTATTTTGGAGGAGCAAATTATACAAATGGTAAATCAGTAGGAATACATATGGAACCGGGACCGGATGGAGGAATCGTTTTACTCGACGATACCGCTATACTTGAACGTGCTCAGGAACTTATGGCTCAATAATGATTTGCTTTTGTAAAGCATAAAGCCGGTGTTCGCCGGCTTTTTTTATTTTTTTTTTGAAAAATCTTCTTTTTTGTTTGCAGGGAAAAAACAATGATCTATATTTGCATCGCTTTTGAGATAAAGCACACGGGCGATTAGCTCAGTTGGTTCAGAGCACTTGGTTTACACCCAAGGGGTCGGGGGTTCGAATCCCTCATCGCCCACCAAACATTTTAAAGAGACTGTCTATATAAATAGGCAGTCTTTTTTTATGAATAGATTTTGTCTGCCACTTTTTGACTTGTTACAAAATGCAAAAAAGGAGTTTTAGCTGCCCCCAATTGAATAAAACCATTAATTTTGTACTCGTCATCCATTTATCTCAATATTATGAACGAAAATCTGGTAATAATACCAACTTATAAAGAGAAAGAGAATGTTGAAAAAATAATCAGGTATGTTTTTAAATTGCCGGTTACTTTTCATATTCTAATTATCGACGACAATTCGCCCGACGGTACAGCCGACATCGTTAAGGGCTTAATGAAAGAGTTTACAGAAAGGCTCTTCATTGTTGAGCGCCCCGGAAAACTAGGTCTTGGAACTGCATACATACGAGGCTTCAGGTGGGCTCTTGAGCACAATTACCGGTACATATATGAAATGGATGCAGACTTTTCGCACAACCCCGACGACCTGATACGTTTATACGAAGCTTGTAAGAGCGGTGCCGATATGGCAATTGGCTCTCGTTATGTTTCGGGTATAAACGTAGTAAACTGGCCGCTCAAAAGAGTGCTTATGTCGTACTTTGCTTCAATATACGTGCGTATGGTAACCCGAATGAAGGTACACGACTCAACTGCCGGTTTTGTTTGCTATACAAATGAAGTGCTACAAACCATCGACCTTGATAAAATAAAAATGAAAGGCTATGGTTTTCAAATTGAAATGAAATTTACCACATGGAAACATGGTTTCAACATTAAAGAGGTTTCGATTGTTTTTATCGACAGGCAGGAAGGAACTTCAAAAATGAGTGGAGGTATTTTCAGCGAAGCGCTTTTTGGAGTAGTGAAAATGAAGTGGAACAGCTTTTTCAGGAAATACAATAAGACAAAGAAACTCGCAGCTTAGTCTTAACACACAGTTGTTTACTATATGGCAATTCTTATTCATAATGCTCAAATCATAAACGAAGGGAAATCGTTTACAGGTAATATTCTGATTGAAAATGATACAATAAAAAAAATATCAGAAGAAGAAATTGATGTAAAGGCCAGCGAAGTAATCGATGCTACAGGGCTCTTGCTTTTACCGGGAGTAATCGACGATCAGGTGCATTTCAGAGAACCCGGACTTACCCACAAGGGTGATATCGAATCTGAATCGGCAGCTGCCGTGGCTGGTGGTATTACTTCGTTTATGGAAATGCCTAATACCAATCCGCAATCCACAACCATAAGCTTACTTGAAGAAAAGTACTCTAAAGCAGCTGAGGTTTCTCCGGCAAACTATTCGTTTTACATTGGTGCTACCAATAATAACATTGACGAAATACTCAAGGCCGATCCCAAGACCATTTGTGGTATAAAATGCTTTATGGGCTCATCAACCGGTAATATGCTGGTGGAAGGCGAAGGGCTCGAAACACTTTTCAAAAATGCCCAAATGCTTGTGGCTACTCACTGCGAGGAAGAGTCGGTAATTCGTGCAAATACCGAAAAATTCAGATTACAGTATGGTGAAGACCTTCCAATGAAATACCATCCACAAATCCGCAGTCGCGAAGCGTGTTTACTGTCCACACAAAAAGCCGTTTCGCTGGCTCAAAAGTACAATACACGGTTACATGTACTGCACCTCTCAACTGCCGATGAAATGCAGCTTTTCGAATGTGGCAGTCTTATCGACAAGCATATTACTGCCGAAGTGTGTGTGCATCACCTATGGTTCACCAACGACGATTACGACAAACATGGATCATTTATAAAGTGGAACCCTGCCGTTAAAGGTTTTGCCGATAGGGAAGCACTCAGAAAAGCTTTGATTGAAGGAAGAATTGATGTGGTGGCAACCGACCATGCACCCCATACCTTAGAGGAAAAGCAAAATACTTATTTCAATGCCCCGTCGGGTGGTCCTTTGGTTCAGCACTCGCTACCCGCAATGCTCGAAATGGTAAAAAAAGGTATTTTTACTTATAGTCAGGTGGTTGAAAAAATGTGTCACAACCCGGCTTTACTTTTTCAAATTGAAAAACGTGGCTTTATTCGCGAAGGTTATAAAGCCGATTTGGTGTTGATTAATCCTGCAAAAGAATGGCAAGTTCAGCTCAAAAATATTCTTTACAAATGCAAATGGTCGCCTTTCAACGAACAAAGGTTCAGTCACTCGGTAGAATATACTTTCGTGAACGGTCATAAGGCCTATTCAAACGGTAAGATTAACGGCACAAAAACTGGTGAACGTTTAGTTTTTGCCCGTTAATCAATTTTCTCTGTCTGTTGTTTGTTATGCTGCTTAGTTGATAATCAACAAGTCAGCAGTTTATGGATCTCAGGTGAATCTTACTCATCGCTTGTCAGCTTTTTGTATTTAATCTTTTTAGGAGTAAGGTCACCCAGTCGTTTCTTTTTGTTTTCTTCGTATTCGGTAAACGAACCCTCGAAAAATTTCACCTGCGAGTCGCCTTCGAAAGCTAATATATGTGTGGCTATACGGTCGAGGAACCAGCGGTCGTGCGAAATAACTACCGCACACCCGGCATAACTTTCAAGTCCTTCTTCCAGTGCGCGCAAGGTATTTACGTCAATATCGTTGGTGGGCTCATCGAGTAACAACACATTAGCTCCCGATTTTAGAGTCAAGGCCAAATGCAGTCGGTTTCGCTCACCGCCAGAAAGCACCCCACATTTCTTCTCTTGATCGGGTCCTCCAAAATTGAATTTCGAAACATAGGCGCGTGCATTCAACATTCGTCCACCCACCATTACTTCATCTTGTCCGCCTGATATTACTTGGTAAACAGTTTTTTCAGGGTCAATTTCGGTGTGCGACTGATCGGCATAGCCAATCACCACTGTATCGCCTACGCTGAAAGTGCCTTTATCAGCCTGTTCCATTCCCATTATCATACGAAAGAGAGTTGTTTTTCCGGCGCCGTTGGGTCCAATTACACCTACTATTCCGTTAGGTGGAAGTGTGAATTCGAGGTTTTCGAAAAGAAGTTTCTCTCCAAATGCTTTTGAAACTCCATGAGCTTCAATTACCTTATCGCCCAGTCGTGGCCCGTTAGGTATAAAAATCTCAAGCTTCTGTTCACGTTCTTTCAAATCTTCGTTCATCAACGATTCGTAAGCACTCAATCGGGCTTTCGACTTGGCATGCCGTGCTTTGGGAGCCATGCGTACCCATTCAAGCTCCCTCTCCAGTGTTTTGCGTCGCTTCGACATTCCTTTTTCTTCCTGTTCGAGGCGTTTCGATTTTTGTTCTAGCCACGAAGAGTAGTTTCCTTTCCATGGTATTCCTTCGCCACGGTCGAGTTCCAAAATCCATCCGGCAGCATTGTCGAGGAAATAACGGTCGTGAGTAATGCAAATTACAGTGCCTTTGTATTGCTGCAAGTGTAATTCGAGCCACTGCACCGATTCTGCATCGAGGTGGTTGGTGGGTTCGTCGAGCAAAAGCACATCGGGTTGCTGAAGCAGCAGGCGGCATAAGGCCACACGACGACGTTCGCCTCCCGAAAGTACTGATATTTTTTCGTCTCCTTCGGGGCAGCGCAGGGCGTCCATTGCGCGCTCCAGCTTATTGTCGATATTCCATGCGTCGGTTTGATCAATTCGTTCCTGTAATTCAGCCTGGCGGTTCATGAGTTTTTCCATTCTGTCGGAATCTTCATAAACCTCGGGTAACTCATAGCTTTTGTTTATTTCTTCATATTCTTTCAGAATGTCCATAACCTCCTGAACACCCTCACGCACAATTTCAATTACGGTTTTCGAATTGTCGAGCTGTGGTTCCTGTTCAAGATGTCCTACTGAATACCCCGGTGAGAAAACTACTTCGCCGTTATAGGATTTTTCAATTCCTGCAATTATTTTAAGCAAGGTTGATTTTCCCGATCCATTTAAACCGATAATGCCAATTTTTGCACCCAGAAAAAAGGACAGTGAAATGTCTTTAATAACTTGTTTGTTTTGCGAGTATGATTTACTCACTTTATACATCGAAAAAATAATTTTTTTATCGTCGCTCATAACTTTTTATAGCTTATTCGTACAACTATGATAGAAATATCTCCATCTGTGTGCAAAATTATGATTTAATTTGTGAATATAAACTTGTACCTATTTACATTTTCTGATATTGTATGTAAATTTGTTGAGCTTATTCTTAAAAAGGTTTTGTTAAGATGTTATCTAAAAGGAAAATTCTGGTTGTAGAAGACAACGCGGGGAACAGATTATTATTGAAATATAACCTTGAAGGATATTTTGATATCGATTTTGCCAATAATGGCCTTTCGGCTGTTGATAAATTCAAAGAAACAAAGTACGACTTAATTCTTATGGATGTGCACATGCCCGATTTGGATGGCATTGAGGCAACACTTCAGATTCGTGAAATGGAGAATGGCACTCGAACTCCTATTTTTGCTGTAACCTCGAACATGTTCAGAGAGCAAAAGCTGAAATGCATGGAGGCGGGCATGGACGATTATATTGTGAAACCAATTCACGCCAAAGCTTTAGTTGATCGTATTAATCACTACTTTAGCTCGTCGGCACATTTTCATCAATATTGAAATGATTTACAATTTCATTCAAAAAGAGCATTCCGTTTTTTTCAAAATATTCAAATTCATTTTCCAATAGTTTTATTGCATCAGATGTTTTATCGGGGAGCGATGTTCTAAAGGACATAATTCTGAGTGACATTTCAATTCCATTATTGTATTTATAGGATTGCAGTCGTCGGTGTTGAATCAAATAAGGAAGAAACAACTTCACTCTTTCGGGCAAATAATTGTAGTTGTGCAGTAATGCCGCATAGACCCATTTCGAATAATGATCGAGGCGGGTATGCGAGAAGCTTTGCCAGTTTTGGGCCAATATGTGATCGGCAAACAAGTCGGCGACCACGCCGGCGTATCGGCCATAAATTGGCTTTAAGCGTTCGCGTATGTTTTTCCAATTATTACTGCAGTGGTCGGTAAAGTAATCGATTTTGCGATGCAAAATTATTCCACGTTGAATCTCCTCCGGATAATCATGATACTTTTTCCCTTTCACGTAATCTCCTATAAAATTACCGGTCATGAGTTGCTCATTATTACCCGAGAGCAAAATGTGGCCCAGATAATTCATTGGCTTAATGAATAAACTCAAGCATAATTTCCTCTTCGGTTTTTTCGCCTAGCGAAAGGAATATTGCGGTTTCGATAAAAGCTAAATGTGAATAGGCCTGAGGAAAGTTGCCCAGCAGTCTTTTCGTGTCGAAATCAATATCTTCGCTGAAAAGTCCCAGATGATTCGAGTAGCTCATTAGTTCGTCAAATTTTCTTTTGGCTTCGTCTTTTTGTCCAATTTTTATGAGCGCATTAATGAGCCAAAAGTTACAAATGGTAAATGCCGATTTTGGTTTGCCAAAGTCGTCGTTGTTTTTGTATCTGAACAATAGTCCTTTGTGTTCCAGTTCGTTTTGAATGGCTTTTACGGTGCTTACATATTTGGGGTCGCGGCCGGTAATAAAACCGTAAGCTTCCATAAGTAATACCGACGAGTCGAGCTCTTCGGTATCGTATGCTTGTGTGAACGATTGTTTTTTTTCAGACCATGCTTTCTCCAGTATGTCGTCTTTAATTTGTTTTCTAAGCTCTGTCCACTCTTTTAATAAGCTTTTTTGATTGAGCAGGGTTGCAATTCTCAGTGCACGGTCAACCGCAGTCCAGCAAAGCACTTTGCTAAAGGTGAAGTGCCTGTCTTCGTTGCGCATTTCCCATATTCCTTTATCGGGTAATTGCCAGTTGGCTTCTACAATTCGCATCACATTGCGCACAAGAGTCCACAACTCTTCGCTATGCATTAACGACGACTCGTGAATTTTGAAGTGCTGATAAATCACATCGAGCAAAATGCCATAAATGTCGTTTTGTTTTTGTTTATAGGCCGCATTTCCAATACGCACAGGCTTTGAATTTTCATAGCCCGATAAATGTTTGAGTTCATATTCGCTTAATTTCTTTTCCCCGTGTATGCCGTACATAATTTGCATTTTTTCATCCTTGTCGGGCATAATGTCAATAATGAAACTCAGGTAACGACGCGAAATGCTGTTGTGTCCCAATTGTTTCATGATTTTCACAACCATTGATGCATCGCGAATCCAGCAAAAACGATAATCCCAGTTGCGCACTTCTCCAATGGTTTCGGGCAACGAGGTAGTCAACGCTGCAAGTACAGCCCCGCTTTTTTGATAGCTCAGTAGTTTTAGCGTTAGGGCACTGCGGTTTATTTGCGCCTGATACTGAGTGTAGTTTGTGGTGCGTTGTATCCAGTTAAGCCAGTAAACCTTGGTGCGTTGAAGCTTCAGATAAGCCCTTTCGGTTGTTTGTTTCAGAAGCTTTTGATGGTAGCTTATTAAACAAAAATTATCGCCGGTAAGAGTGATTGTTTTCTCTTTGAGTATATCGTTTTTATCGAAATCGGTATAAAAATACATCGAATCGTACTGTCCTTTTTGGGTATATGATTTTATGTAATCGTTTTCGACAGTGCTAAAGGTTCTGTTTTTAGCGTATTCAAGTTTGGGCTTATATTCAATTCTGAATTTTGGTTTGCCACTCATGTGTTTGAAAAACCTGATTACATCGGGCGGAAAGTAATGTCCGTTTTTTGTGTCGGTGCGGTAGCGGGGCATAAAGTCGTGAACCTCAAATACCCCGTCGGAACAGGTGAATATTGTACATAATATGTTGGTGTTTTTTATGTATTTCTGCTCTATTTTTATTAAATTTACGGGAATAACATTAAAAAAGCCACCTTTTCTTTTATCAAGTATTTTAGCAAAAACCGAAGGTGAATTAAAATGTGGTAGGCATAGCCAGTCGATGGAGCCATTCTTTGAAACTAATGCTCCTGTTCTGCAATTGCCAATTATTCCATAGTCTAAATTTGTCATTTGATTTGCTGTTTTTTCTTTGTTCTTGTAAATCATTGTGCGAATAAAAGAATTATTTTTTCCAGTTGAAAAAAATAATGAACATATTTAAGTACTAATAGTTAAAATTTATAGTAAAAACCAAAAACAAAAATATCAGGATGAGTAAAATACACATTTTATCGAATCGTTTACCGTTTAATGCTGAAAAAGTTAACGACGATTTTGTGCTTACCCCCAGCGTGGGAGGTTTGGCTACCGGAATGAAATCGATTTATAAGAAATACAATGGAAACTGGATTGGCTGGCCCGGAGTTCCGGCAGACCAAATGGATGAAAACGAAATAGAAAACATAGATAAAAAACTTTCGAAAGAAAACTGTGTTTCGGTGCACTTGAGCTCTGAAGACATAAACCTTTATTACGAAGGTTTTAGTAATAAAACAATTTGGCCACTTTTCCATTATTTCAACGAGCATGTTGAGTACGACCAGAACACGTGGAATGCTTATGTTGATGTAAACAGAAAATTTGCCGATGCAGCTCTGAAAGTGATCGATTCCAACGACATGATTTGGGTGCACGACTATCAGTTGCTTTTGGTGCCCGGGATAATCAAAGGGGTGCGTCCCGATGTAACCATTGGATTTTTTCTGCACATTCCCTTCCCTTCGTTTGAGGTATTCAGGGTAATTCCCTGGAGAAATGAAATCATTCAAGGTATGCTGGGTGCCGACCTTATCGGCTTTCATACCTACGACTATGAAAGACACTTCTTTAGTTGTGTGCGCAGGCTTCTGGGTTATGAAATTAATTTCAATAAAATACATGCCGAAGATCGCATAATTTTGGCCGATGCTTTCCCCATGGGAATAGATTACGACAAATTCAAAGACGCTTCGCTGGAAGTGCGTCATCGCCTCAATCGCGAAAAATCGGAATTGCAAATAGAACTCGAAAAGTTTTTCCTCATGTCGCCCGAGCGAAAGCTCATATTGTCTATCGACAGGATGGATTACACCAAAGGCATTCCCAACAGGCTTAAAGCCTTTGCCTTATTTCTGGAGCGTTATCCCGAGTATCGGGGTAATATCAGCCTGGTAATGCTGGCTGTTCCTTCGAGAGGTACTGTTGAGCATTATCGTATTTTAAAGAAACAGGTCGATGAGTTGG
>SKHV01000419.1 GCA_007116765.1 Prolixibacteraceae bacterium
ATTGATAACTCATAGATTTAAAACTTAAAAAGGCATGAGTTGTCAACATTTCAACACCACATTTACATTAACATGGAGATTTATGCAATAAAATTTGGAAAACAACATAGAAGCTATCGGGATGACATAATGACTGCTAAATATCTGAATATCAAAACAGCCGAGAGTCCGGGAATCCGAAACCCTGTTTTTTGTTATACAGATAATCGCAATAAGAAGAATGCTTATTTATTGTTTTTTCTTTTTGGTAAAAGCCATGGGATTATAGAATATTTTGTCGCGAAGTATAGCCAGTTGCAATAAACGCCAGCGCTCAATGTATCCAAGCGTTTTGCGTAAAATGTCAAAGTAAAGCGTAAACATCAACAGTATAGTAAAGCCCCAAACAATTATCATATTGAATAACACCGTACTTATTTTCCAATTGCCAATGTATTTATGCGAGGCATAAAAATGTGCCCTTCCGTTGTGGTGCACCGGTTTTCTGAAAACATGCTCATCGGCTTGCAAAATATGCCCATCGGTAACTCTCGTGCTTTGTGTTTCATAGCGGCTACGCAGCATGTTTTCGAGTGCCTTGTTCACATGCCGATCTCTGAAAGTTACAACTTCTGTCCTGTTTCCATTAAAATCTGCAATCATCGACTCAATTTTAGCATCAAGTTTTCGCGAGGCCACGTTGTGTTCATTGATGTATGATTTTCGGGCTTTGGCAAGGTAACTTATGTAAAGGTTTTGCCACTCAGGTTCCAGTTTGAAGTTTGACAAAGTATTGTAAATGAGCTGCAACGAGTCGTGGTTTAACTTGGTTTCTTCTTGTAAAACCAGCAACGAATTTTGCAGTATGCTTGAATTTTCCTCAATATCGTTTGAGTTGCCGGAGTGGAGTATCCTGCTGTGTTCGATTAAGTGTTTCTCAACTTCGTGAGTCCAATGAAAAGCTCTGAAAGCCAAATGATTTTTTTCCTGCTCTTCGGCAAACAGTTTTTTTCGGTACGGGTTATTTACAAAATCGTTCACTGCCATTGCTTCGTAGGACCAGCGCGAGGTCATCACATCGCCAATAAGCGGGGTCTTTGTGAAACTGCTCATAGATGGGTGCATTTTGTTGAAGTCGACAATAATGCCGCTCAACAAAAGCTGAGGCACCAACAGTAAGGGTATTAAAATATAAATTGCCACTGCCGAATTTAGACCCGATGATAAGTTTAAGCCCAGCAAATTGGCAAAACATGCAGTGGAAAAAAGTATTGCCCAGTGGGCAAAGGTTAAGCCTCTAAACTCGAGTAAGTAATGGCCAATAAGTACAAATGAAAGTACCTGTATTGCAGAAAGAGTGAACAGTAGTATTATTTTCGACGAAAAATAAGCACCCTTGCTTAGTTCAAGAAATTCTTCGCGTTTTCGTATCCTCCGGTCTTTAAAAATTTCTTCTGCACTTATGCTCAGCCCAATGAAAAGGGCAACCACCACACTCATGAATAAGAACGAGGGTACATTGTCGTTATTGGCAAAAATATATTGACCCCCCGGCGAGTATTTAGAGAAAAAGCCCAATAGCAAAGCCAATATTGGTGCTTCAAAAAATGCAATTGAAAGGTATTGCCTGTTCGATTTTTTAGTTTCGATATCACGCTTTAAAAATAGCCTAAGTTGTTGTTTCCACTTAGGTGTTTGAAATTTGGCCTCCGGAAATTTTTCATTGTCGGGCGGGTTTAATTTCATAAAATCAAGCACACGGGGTTCAACTTTTTCCTTGTAGCGTTGATACCAATCCTGAGGCGATATTTTCCTTCGGCGAACACTGCGCCCAAAGGGATCAACCATGCGCTCTTCAATAATTCGCAGTGGCTGTTCGGTTTTCACGTTACCACACGCCATACATTCACTTTCGCCGGGGTTTAC
This sequence comes from Prolixibacteraceae bacterium, assembly GCA_007116765.1. GTDB lineage: Bacteria > Bacteroidota > Bacteroidia > Bacteroidales > Prolixibacteraceae > Roseimarinus. The sequence goes on from SKHV01000419.1 coordinate 1,906, forward strand.
ATAGTCGGCCTCGTGCTTAAAGTAGGTCACGGCTTCCATTGGGTTACCAAAAAATATCACCCTGCCTCCCTTGTCCATCACAATCATCCGATCGAAAAGCTTGTATATGTCACTGGCCGGTTGGTGAATATTTACAATGACCAATTTGCCCTTAAGGCATTGTTTTTTTAGCAGAAACATCACTTTCTCCGAGTCGGCCGACGAAAGCCCCGAAGTAGGTTCATCTACAAACAGTATAGCCGGTTCGCGCATCAGCTCAAGAGCAATGTTTAGTCGCTTGCGTTGCCCGCCACTTAATATTTTTCTCAAAGGGTTTCCCACCACTAAATCGCGTGCTTCAAGCAAATCGAAATCATTCAGTGTTTTTTCAATTATTTCTTCAATTTCTTCATTGCTCAAATTACCGAAACAGAAGCGTGCATTAAACTCGAGGTTTTTGTACACGGTGAGCTCCTCAATAAGCAAATCGTCTTGGGGAACATAGCCAATCAGCCCCTTGAATTTATCCTTGTTTGCAGGATCGTGTAAGTCGAGGCCGTTAATGGTAATGCGTCCGCTATGGGGTTTAAGTTTGCCGTTGAGCACATTCAGTAAAGTAGTTTTTCCAACGCCACTGCCTCCAAGTATTCCCACTAAATCGCCCGATCGTTCCTGAAAACATAAAGGATAAAGCCCGTGAACTTTACGAGAAAAACGGTATTCAATATCTTCGGCATTATATACAATTAGCGATTTTCCTTCCTGGCGAATAAATCTCGACATAATGCTGCTGTAGTATATGGGTATTATGCGCGAGGTTTTTAATATTCCACCCGGAGGGAAAACATACAAGCGGTTTTGCCCCAACCTGTGTCCGTTGAGATACATGTTGCGGGGACCATTGTATTTAAAAAACAGGGTGTTGATGCTGCCTATGCGTATAAGTTCAAGCTCAACCTGTTGATTCTCACGGTAGAGATGTTTGATTTCGGGATCGTGATACATTTGATTCCCGTTTACAATAAACAGGTTTCTTTTGTCTTTTACACTTTGAAGTGAATGAAGGTAAAACTGTACAAGATTGTTGTATTCTTCTTTGTCAACCTTAAGTCCCTGAGCCACTACGTTCACTATTAAACGTTCATGTTTGCCGGTTCCCGAAGCTTTTTTAATGAAATTGAGCAGCTGAACCATTATCATATATCGCGATTCAATGTTGAAAAGCTCTACAATATGATTGCAAATGTTGAAAATGTATTTGCGGTTGATTCGTTTTTCTCCGTCACCTTCATCGCTATATAGTATTTCCTTGTTGGTAACGTGGTAATATTCTACTTCAGAACGATATTGTGTCAGGTATTTTTCGGCCAGCTCTTTACTGAAGTTTTCGTAAAGATACGATTGTACCAAATAGTCCGAATCGATAAGGGCTTGCTTGTCCCTGTATTCGGTAACAATTGCAAATAACTTGATTAATGTTTCAATTATCCCTTCGTACATAGCTGCAGTGATGTGTTTTCTTAACTTCTTTTGTTAAAGTAACTTTTTGTAAAATTATCAAATACCTTTTAAAAAACATAGTTTAGCTCATAAAGTATCAAATAATATTTAATTAATGTTATTGGGATAAATTTTTTATGGTGTGAGGTACAAAAAAACATCACAAAAAACTCATTGTCCTCTGCATGAAATTCAATGTTTCAAATAAACACAATACTTTTACCTTGAATTTGAATCTTGTAAAAAAACACTTTATGTCGAAACTATACTTATTATTTTTCACCCTCATTATTCTGTTTCATTTTAGTGGGAACATTCAAGCCCAAAATTACACTTTAGTGTGGGAAGACAATTTCGAAAGCAATACACTCGACCCTGAAAAATGGAACGTCGACAATCATGTGGGCATTTGGAATACCGGAGCAAATCGCGAACTTCAGCATTACCGTAAAGAAAATGTGAGCGTGGGCGACGACGGTAACGGTAATTCGTGCCTTATTCTTACTGCAAAACATGAAGAATACAACGGTTATAGTTTCACCTCGGGTAAAGTTACTACCAAAGGAAAATTTGCATTCAGGCGTGGCAAACTTGAGGCTTCAATTAAAATGCCCGATTTGGCGAATGGCTTGTGGCCCGCATTCTGGACACTAGGATACACCCCAATAGGCTGGCCCGATTGTGGCGAAATTGATGTGCTCGAAATGGGTCACTCTGCCGGGCTGGTTCAAAGTGCAGCCAATAGTTATATTGGGGCACATTTGCACTGGGGACCTTATCCGAGTAATTACGGGAGAAGTAAAGTTGTACCTTACAACCTTTCTTCAGGTTTTTTCAAACACACGCTGGTGTGGACCGAAAATACGATAGAAGTGTATTTTCACGAAGATACAAGCCCTTATTTCACCATGAGTATTACCGGAACTAATACCGAAGAGTTCAGGGATTTCTCGCATTATATAATTCTGAACCTTGCAGTGGGAGGAGCCATGCCTCATATTTTTTCTCCCGAAGGAATTACAGCGCCTATGCCTGCTAATATGTATATCGACTGGGTAAAAGTATATCAGCTCGAGGAAGATGAAAATTTCGGCACTTCCGATTTGCCTGTTTTTGGACGGTTTGGGGTGTTTGAAGAAAATGCGTCCGTTGATATGCGCATGGATTTGGGCTTCGACCTGCACGAGCATGCTAGTGGCCTTGCGGTGCGCAATAACGAAACTCCCAAGGAAGGTGACCGCGTATTGTCGTACAATATTGAAGCCGGAAGTGATTTTGAAATTCGCTTAAGCGCAGCACTGAACAGAAACATGGTGAACTATGAAAAAGGAAGTGCCCAGCTTTATGTCAAAACCGAAGCTTTAGACGATATTCAAATTGGTGTAGCCGACTCGGCAGGCAATGAGGCTTTTGTAACCTGGGGCAGCAATGTAGATAAAAATTTTTTACGCGACGGACAATGGCAACTGGTTTATGTGCCATTGGAAGAAATGGCCGAACAGGGTGTTGACCTTTCGGCATTGGCCGATATGTTGGTGCTTAAAGGAAATTTCGAAGGTGAGGCTTATTTGTCGATTGACGAAGTGGTTTATAGCGAAACCTTGCCACTGGGAGGCATTTACGGGATTTATACCAACAATCCGCTCATTAGCGATAAGTTTGTAATTAATAACGTAAGCGGGCACATTCATAATTGGGAAAATACAGTGGTGTTCAACAATGATATCCCTGCTTACGAGGGAGAAGAAGTGCTTTCATTCCGTTCGGGTTCTCAAGGGTGGTGGGGTTTAGGATTGTTTTCATCGTCGCCGCTTAATTTCGAGAACTTTACCGACGGATACCTGAACCTTGCTCTTCGCACAGCTTCCATGCAAGAGTTCGCAATTACCATTCACGGGGCAAACCACACACAGGGCTCTGTTGTTTTCAGTGACAACGAGGGGAAATATGGTTTCGAGCGCGATGGCAAATGGCACAAAATTGCTATTCCTATGTCCGATTTCCTTACTAGTGGTCTCGACTTGTCGGCTTGTGGAAATATTTTCACCATGAGCGGCTCGGCCA
>SKHV01000195.1 GCA_007116765.1 Prolixibacteraceae bacterium
TAATTGTTTCAGGTTCCAGAAACGTTGCGTAGGGCGTAGTGGCCTTTCAGTGCCAAAAACTCCGCCGCCTGTGAGTATTGAATAGTCGGCCGTGAGCTGCCATTGCAAAATGGTTTGTGGTTGGGCAATGGCACAAATGCGCGTATAGAGGTTAATTTCGTGAAAAGCAAACGAAAATTCCGAAAAAATTTGCGGGTAATTCCAGGCTGCGGCATCGGTGCTGCCCTCGCCAACTACCAGCGGAACGTTCAGCTGGAGGGCAGCATTTCCCCATTTTTTAAGTGTTTCATCGTCGCAGCCGCGCCACGAGTGGAACGATACGGCGCCAATGTACTTGTGTGTTTCGGGGTCGTTAATTGATGGCACTATGAAGTCGAATGTTGTGGCGTCGGAGTTATCGCCCAACAGCATTTTTGTGGCAAGCCCCCGCGTAGCAAGTTCAGCTCCCATTTCATTGTTGAAAATACGGTGTTCTTCGGCAGTATGGCGAACATTAATGCCCAAATCTGACTCGTTAAACGAGAACATGATTGCTTCGACTCCAAAATGGTTTTTGAGATAAACAAGGTAGTCGGCAATCGATTTATTTATCTGTTCTTTCTTATCGTTGTTAAGCGGATAGCCGTAAATTCCCTGATCGCGGTAGCGAAACGCATCTTCGGGTTCGCCAATTATTGCCCACTGTGGTGCCGACCATGCACTTACTATAACGGGCATTCCCATGGCCGTGAGCTTTTGTGCCATTTCCATCGAAGCTTTTACGTGTGGGTGCAATTGTTCTGTAGTTTGATTTAAGGGATTCGCGGTTTCGTCGGGGTGCCACAGTTGCCAGGGCATTTCAACGCGCCCGTATGCCACGCGCATGCTGTCGAGGCAATACTGGATAACCTGCGGGTCGGTGGTGGGGTTTTGCAGTCTGAAGTTGCCGCCCATACCCAAGAATTGTCGCCCGGGTTTGTTGCTGTCAATTGTAATGCTTACCGGTGAGTCATCAATTGTTCCGCCCACTGTTAGGGTGAATTGCTTGCGCGCTTCGGTACCTTCGGCACTTTGCTGTGGCAACAATTCGATGTAAAGGGCAATGCTTTCGTTATTGTTCACGAGCATTACCTTGTGTTGGCTGTCACTTTCAATTTTTAAGCTTCGATGTTCGCTTTTTATTTCTATGCTTGAGGCTGCAAATTGCTGAGGGGTCTTTTTTATTTTGTTGATGTTGATGGCTTTGTTTTCTCCCCATTCAATTTGTCCTTTGGCATAGTATTTTACCGGAAGTTCGAAAAACAAAAAGGCTGACTGCGATTCGTTATTTTCGTCTGCTTTTGCGATAATGTTGATTTCAACTTTACCTTTTCCGATGTCGCTTACTGTTTTTGTAAATCCGAAATTGTTGATGGCTGTATTCACCGTTTGCGAATTGCCCTCGCGCGTATATTTTGGTCTTTGGCGCTCTTTGGCGGTTTTTTCAACACGCTCGAAATTGCCGCTAACAGCTGCCAGTCCGCTTTCGAATTCCATCAACTGCCCTTCAACCCTAATCCCGATAAGGTTACCCCAGGCCATGTATTCCGACTGGGCATGTGACAATGATATGCTGCTTGTGAAAATCATAACGCCAATAATAAAAAATTGAATGTTGAAGTTTTTAATGTTGTTCATGGTAATTGATATGAAGATTTAATGCTTTAATAAATTGTAAATATCTGGTTTTTCTTTTTGTATTTAGTTTTACCTGTTTCAAAACCGGTTTATTCAATCTTCTCAAGCCGGGCTGCCCATCCACCACCGTCGGCCATGTTGATGGTAATTTTTTTGTCGGCGCTTATTTCAATTATTTCTTTCTTATAATCAGTTGCATCGCGGTCTGCATTAATGCCATCGCTGAATACTTCGGCCAAGTATTTGCCTTCGCCTAAAAACGAAAAGTTGAGTGTAAGTTCCCTTGCTGTCCAGTTGGTCATGGCTCCCACATACCATACCCCGTCTTTTTGGCGGGCAATTGCCACGTATTCGCCCACTTCACCATCGAGGGCAAGCGTTTCGTCGGTTGTTGTTGGTATTTGGGCAATAAAGTCGGTGCTTTCCTGCTCGCGGCGGTAAGTCGTTGGGTTGTCGGGCAGCATTTGAAACGGCGACTCGTGTATGATATACATGGCTAGTTGATGGCAGCGTGTACCCATGCTCATGGGCATTGCATTGTTTGGATGGTAGTATTCCATTGTGGCATTGCGCATGGCACCCGGAGTGTAGTCCATTGGCCCGGCCATTTGGCGAATAAACGGAATGCTGGTGGTATAGCGGGGTTGGTCTTCGGTAGCCCACTTAAAGTTTTCGAGTCCTTTTACGCCTTCATAGCCCACCACGTTGGGGTAAGTGCGGTGCAGACCGGTGGGTTTAAACACCCCGTGATAATCAACAATCATTTTGTGCTCGGCAGCTTTTTTAGCAATGTCGTAAAGCGATTTCACCGCAAGTTGGTCGTCGCGGTCAACAAAGTCGATTTTGAACCCTTTGGCGCCCATGTCAGCATAATGTGCAATTGCAGTGTCTATTTGATCGCGAATAGCAATCCATGTAGTCCACAGTACAACACCAATTCCTTTGCTGTTACCGTATTCGATAACTTCTTTAACATCGAGCTCAGGTACAACCATTTCGAATAAGTCGGTTTTGCTTGACCAGCCCCAGTCAATAATAATGTACTGCAAATTGTTTTCGGCTGCAAAATCGATGTAATGTTTAAAAGTAAGTGTATTGTAACCGGCTTCGAAATCGACATGCGAAATGTTCCAATCGTTCCACCAATCCCAGGCAGTGAGCCCCGGGGTAATCCACGACGGATCCTCAATTGCACATGGAGGTGACAGTTTTTGCACCATATCGTTATCGAGCAGCTCTTTGTCGTGCTTGCTTATCACCACAACCCGCCAAGGGAAAGTGCGCGTACCTGCTGTTTTTGCAATATAATCGGCACGTTTGGTGGGTATTTCATTCATGTTTTCGTATCCGCCAATACGGGTTTCGAGCGGGTATTTGGCAAATTCACCCATAAATCCTTTTTGTGTTGAATTCAGGTTGAGGTACATGCCGGGATAGTCGTGCAGGTCGGCTTCGAGTATCACTGCTTTTTTTCCATTACCAACATCAACCAGCAAAGGAAGAAAAGCCAGCGAATCGGTCGAAAATTCTGATATCTGCTGTTCGCGATATAGAGATTCGAAAGAATGAATGAATTTTTCATCATCGCGGTAATCCCACATGTAAGGGATAAAGGCTTTATGATTGGCCGTGAAATTGAAGTTGGCTTCTTCGTTTTTGATTGTTAGCTCATCTTTTCGTTGAGTTTCGAAGCGGTAGGCAACCCCATCGTTGTATACCCTGAAAGTAAGGCTGTAGTTGCCTTCGAATTGAATGCATAGCTGATTGTATTGGTCAGTGACTACATTTCGCTTGTATAAAATTGCATTGAATGTTTCGTCGGTTCGCGAGGTTTCATCTGCGATAATTATTGGTTTATTCCCAAGCACTTCGCCGTTCATCAACTCCAACGAAACAGCCGAGGGTGCAATTATTTGTTGCCCGTCGTGCTCAACTGCCCACTGTATTTTTTCGCCTACATCCATAGTAAGTGTTATTAACTGATCGAACGATTGCAAGGTGTACGTTTTATTTTTTTGTGCATTGGCCGATGAAAGGACAACAAAAAATGCCATTGCGAAAAGGGTTTTCAATTTATTCATTATAGAATAGGTTTATGGTTTGAATATATACAAGAACAACAAATATCTGAATTTAAAAGCAGCTTGATGGTGGTAATTCGTTTTGAAATAGCGGTGCAGATATTGCAAATGCTGTTTTGTTAAAATCTATTCACTGAAATTACGAAATATAACCAAATGGTTGGCTTATTTTGAATATTCTGTTATTTTCGTTGCCTGAAATTTACATTTTAAAACAAAACCTTGACCAATGAGCAAAAATAGTAATGCAATGGGGTGGACTGTTACCATGGCAGCTACCGGAATCAATCTTATTCTTGGTTTACTCTATTCATGGAGTGTGATAAAAGCATCGCTTGTTAACGACTGGGGCTGGACAAACACCGAGGCATCGTTGCCTTATACGGTTTGTGTGGCATTGTTGTCGTTTATGACTGTATTTGGTGGCCGTTTGCAGGATAAATACGGACCAAAGAAAATTGCACTTATTGGTGGAATTCTTTTTGGAACCGGGATTTTATTGTCGGCCTATGCTAAAAGCCCTTTTATTATGCTAATAACTTTTGGTATAATCAGCGGAGTAGGTATGGGCTTTGCTTATGCATCGGCTACACCTGCAGCTTTAAAATGGTTTGAAGCACGTAAAAAAGGATTGATTGCAGGAATTGTGGTTGCAGGTATTGGTGTTTCTTCTTTATTTATGGCACCTTTGACTAACAGTTTGTTGGTTAATTATTCAACAGAAAGAACATTTTTGATTCTTGGTGCTATTGCAATTGTTAGTCTTGTTGTTTTTGCATTGATTTTGCGCAATCCGGCTATTGGTTATATACCACAAGCAAAAAGAGGTAAACCGATTGTTTCGCACGGTGATGATTATACCTGGCGCGAAATGTTGAAAATGCGTCCCTTTTATTTTTTATGGCTTACTTACTTTTTAAGTGCAACTGCAGGTTTAATGCTTATCGGTCATATTGTTAGTATCGTGAATGTACAGTCGGGTTCGAATAAAGGTTTCTTGTTGGTTATGATTTTTGCCGCGTTCAATACCGGTGGACGTATTCTTGGCGGTTTTCTTTCCGATAAAATTGGACGTACAAGTGCTTTGCTTGCTGTGATGATAATACAAGCTGCAAATATGTTTGCTTTTGCTTTCTATACCAATATCCCGCTGTTGATTTTAGGTGTTTCGGTAGCCGGTATTGCATACGGTGCCTTGTTTGCCTTGTTCCCTTCAACTACAGCCGATTTCTTTGGCGTGAAAAATTTAGGGGTGAATTACGGCCTTGTTTTTACCAGTTGGGGTATTGCAGGTATTATTGGCCCTATTTTGGCCGGGCGTGTAGCCGATTTAACAGGTACTTACAATACTTCGTATATTGTAGCTGGAATTATGCTGGTGCTGGGAGCAGTTTTAGTGAAATCAATTGTAGCTCCTCAGCGTAGAGAAGCAATTTCTGCTTAAAAGATACGAAAACATGGAACGGGTTCAAACTTTGTTCAATATTAAATACCCGGTAATAGCCGGCGGCATGGTTTGGTGTAGTGGGTGGAAACTTGCCTCTGCAGTAAGCAATGCCGGCGGTTTGGGTTTAATAGGTGCCGGCTCCATGCACCCCGAAACACTTGTTGAGCACATACGCAAAACACAACAAGCTACCGATAAACCTTTTGGCGTAAATGTCCCTTTACTTTATCCTGAACAGGAAAAAATAATGGAAATAATTGTTTCCGAAGGGGTGAAAATTGTATTCACCTCGGCAGGCAGCCCCAAAAAGTGGACACAGTTTTTGCACGACCATGGCATTGTTGTGACCCATGTAGTTTCGAGTGCTGCATTTGCTGAAAAATCGGAAGCTGCCGGCGTTGATGCAATTGTGGCCGAAGGTTTCGAAGCCGGTGGCCACGAGGGCAGGGAAGAAACTACTACTATGGCGCTTATCCCATCGGTTCGGAAAGCAACCGGATTGCCTCTTATAGCAGCTGGAGGTATTGGATGCGGTCAGCAAATGTTGGCAGCCATGGCACTAGGTGCCGATGGTGTGCAAATTGGTTCGCTTTTCGCTGCTTCAGAAGAGTCCTCGGCACACGAGGCATTCAAAAAAACTATTGTTGAAACCGGAGAAGGCGGAACAAAATTGATGCTGAAGCAACTGGCTCCTGTTCGTTTAATAAAGAACGAATTCTACAAAAAGGTTGAGGAAGCCGAATTGCGTGGTGCTTCAGTCGATGAATTGAAAGAGCTTTTAGGCAAAGGACGAGCCAAAAAAGGAATGTTCGAAGGCGATTTGTTCGAAGGCGAACTCGAAATTGGGCAGGTGGCTTCAATAATCAATCGTGTTGAGCCTGTTGCTGAAATAATGAAAAGATTGATTGTTGATTACAATTCTTCGCTTGAACAAATCAGTAAAAAAGTATTTGTAATGTAAGGCTATCTTCATATTTTTGATTAAAATTGTTTGTTATGAAGATATCCCGATTTTGTTTTTTGCTTTTGCTTGTATGTGGTTTTTTTGCTTCGTGTTCAAATAACAATGTGCTGAAAGTAATAGTGGTTACCGGCGAAAGAAGTATCGATGCCGAAGCTTTTTTTGCCATGTTCGAAGCTTTTGAAGGAATAACATACGAAGAATTACAACATCCCGAAGTACGTGATTTAATGGGAACCGAAAAAATGCCACAATTCGATGCAATTGTATTTTACGATATGCCCGCAAATATTGAATTAACCCCTGTTCAAAAAGAAAATTTCAGATCCTTCTTTAGTTCTGGCGTGCCTGTAGTATTTCTACATCATTCTATCTTGTCGTACCAAAGTTGGGACGAATTTCAAAACATTATTGGAGGAAAATATTTTGAAAAGGAAACAGAAGTGAATGGTGAAATGATTATATCGGGTTACAAGCACGATGTTAATTATGTTGTAGAAATAGCCGATAAAGCGCATCCTGTAACCAGAAACATAAGTGATTTCGAAATTTTTGATGAAGTTTACAGTAATTATGTGGTGAATCAAAATGTTACACCTTTGCTATATACCAGTCACCCCGAAAGCGGAAGGATAATAGCATGGGTTAACCCATATGGCAATTCCGATATTGTTTACATAATGAGTGGTCACGGCGATAATGCCTTCAACAATACCAATTACAGTGAGTTATTGTTAAATGCAATTCATTGGGTAGCTCAGAAGCATAATTAACTTAAAGTATTGTGAACAATTTTCGTTGAAAATCATTTATAGTGAAAGGATTTTGCTTTTTCGATTTTTTTTTATGATAATTGTAATTCATTCATGCATTATGGACAGAACTTTTAGAAATATATATTCAAATTGTTGCAACGCCTGTTGCTGTAAATGCTGCTGTTGTTGCTAGCATTGTAGTTCTGTGACTGATATTCTATTCTAATTTCATTTTTCTTTTTATTATTTTTATAATCTCAAGCAAATTATTATATGAGCAAAGTAAACGATATTACCCAACTAATAGGGAAAACACCGTTGGTTAAGTTAAACCGGCTCGCACAAGGTGTTGATGCCGAGGTGTATGTAAAACTTGAAAGCATGAACCCCGGAGGTTCTGTTAAAGACAGGCTAGCTACTGCCATGATTGATGCTGCTGAAAAGCAAGGCAAAATTGGAAAGGGGAGCGTGATAATAGAGCCAACAAGCGGGAATACAGGTATTGGTCTGGCCATGATTTGTGCCGTGAAAGGGTATAAGCTCATTATTGTAATGCCCGAAAGTGTATCGCTCGAACGCCGTTCTGTTTTGGCCGCATATGGAGCCGAATTATACCTGACACCTGCTCCGGAAGGAATGAAAGGCTCAATTGCCAAAGCCAATGAACTTGCATCGGGCATCGAAAATTCGTTTATTCCCATGCAGTTCGAAAACGAAGCCAATGCCGAATATCACCGCAAAACAACAGGCCCTGAAATTTGGGCCGATACCGAAGGCAAAATCGACATTTTTGTTGCCGGAGCCGGAACCGGGGGTACAATTACAGGTGTTAGCCAAATGCTGAAAGAAGTAAAGCCCGGTGTAAAATCGGTGGTTGTTGAACCAACTGATTCTCCTGTGATTTCGGGTGGCAAGCCCGGTCCTCATAAAATACAGGGAATTGGAGCAGGCTTTATACCCAAAGTTTTAGATGTCGATATAATTGATGAAATTTTCCATGTTGAAAACGATACTGCCTTTGAGTTTGCCCGTAGGCTAACACTCGAAGAAGGGATTTTCTCGGGAATGTCGTCGGGGGCAAATGTTTATGCCGCCCTGGAAATTGCCAAGCGCCCCGAAAACAGAGGAAAAACAATTGTTACCATAGTTTGCGATACGGGCGAACGTTATTTAAGTACACCTTTATACAACACCGATGTCAACAATTAACGATAAAAATATTTCGGATAAACTGCAGGCTGCTGTAGTTGGTTTATCTCATAAAAAATCATACACCAGCCTGTGCCATGAACATACGGTTGGAGAACCTATGCCCTCGGGCGAAAAGTTGGGGCTGATAGTGAACAAAGCACGTGAAATACTCTTTCCGGGTTATTTTGGGAACACTAAACTCGACCCCATTTCATTGAATTATTACATGGGGGTATATGTCGATGAAATTTTTGAGTTACTCAGTGAGCAAATTTTGGCCGGTATGTGTTTCTCTTGCAGCGAAAAGAACCATCATAAGCACGAGAATAATGTGCAGAAGCACACACAGCAGTCACGCGAAAAGGCGGCCGAATTCATAGCTTATTTACCCGAAATGCGCCGCATATTAGCAACCGACGTAGAAGCTGCCTTTACCGGTGACCCCGCAGCTCAGGGCAGGGGCGAGGTTATTTTTTGCTACCCTGCAATTCGGGCTATTTCCAGTTACCGCATAGCACATAAATTGTTGCAATTAGAGGTGCCGCTTATTCCACGAATTATTTCTGAAATGGCTCATTCCGAAACCGGTATCGACATTCACCCGAAAGCTCAAATAGGTGAGCACTTTACAATTGACCACGGAACCGGAACGGTAGTTGGGGCAACCTGTATTATTGGTAATAATGTAAAACTTTATCAGGGTGTTACGCTTGGGGCTAAAAGCTTCCCGCTTGATGAAAATGGAAATCCCATAAAGGGCATACCACGCCACCCGATTATCGAAGACGATGTGATAATTTATGCACAGGCAACCATCCTTGGGCGCATAACAGTTGGTAAAGGTTCGGTTATTGGCGGTAACGTTTGGGTAACGAACGACTTGCCCCCGTTTTCGAAAGTGGTTCAAATGAAAGCCCGAAGCACCAGATTTATTGACGGAGCCGGAATTTGAAAATTCAGATAGTTAAATTATTTGTATATTGATGCTCTTAATTAAAAATATTAAAGAATGAAGAGCATCAATTTCTTTTTTGTACTTACTGTAGTTTTCTTTACAGGTATTTTAGCCTATGGTCAGAATGCGGCAATTAATGTAGCAACTTATAACCTGCGCTTAGACATTGCCAGCGATGGTGAAAATGCATGGCCAAATCGTAAAGAAAAGGTGAAAGAACTCATTCGTTATCACGAGTTCGAAATAATGGGTACGCAAGAAGGGTTTCACCACCAATTGGAATATTTGCTTGAACTTCCCGGCTTTGCATACTCAGGTGTTGGCCGCGACGATGGTGAAGAAGGTGGTGAACATTCGGCAATATTCTACAAAACCAATCGTTTTGAATTGCTTGATAATGGTGATTTTTGGTTGAGTGAAACGCCGCACGTACCGTCACTTGGATGGGAAGCCCAATACAAGCGCATTTGTTCATGGGTAAAATTGAATGATAAAACCAATAAGCAGGAATTTTACGTATTCAATGCTCATTTCGACCACCAAGCAAAGGTAGCCCGTGAGCAGTCGGCAATATTAATGCTGAAAAAAATTAAAGAAATTGCAGGCGATGCCCCGGTTATTTGCGTGGGCGATTTCAATTCGGTGCCTGAAACCGTTCAGATACAAAAAATTAAAGAGGTATTCCACGATGCTTATCACATCACCGAAATACCTCCTTATGGTCCTGTGGGTACATTCAATGGCTTTAAATTGGATGCCCCTTTAAAAAACAGAATTGATTATATTTTTATCAGCCCGCACTTCAACGTTGAAAAATACGGAGCTTTAACCGATAGCTTTGAACAGCGCTTTCCTTCTGATCATTTTCCGGTAGTGGCAAGGCTTGTTTTTAAGACGAATGAATAGTATAAAAGAGATACAAATTGTTTTTCTACCGTTCAGCATCGTTTTTATACGCTTCTGCATTTTTTCTTTTACATGTGATATTGTTTTGTGCACCTTCGCTTTATCATTTAAAAATATATTGTTATGATAAAGAAAAATAATCTTTGGAATTTGTATCTCCCGTTTCCCTGGAGCATACATGCGCGTATATTTGTATTATGTATACTTGGGGCACTTCTTTTCTGGTTTATTGCCGGTAGTGGGTCGTTTAAATTCTTTTTTATAATTTCCATTAGTATCATGTTTATCGATGCCGAAATTTTTTATTGGATTTCGCGCTCTCTGTTCCGTACTTTTAAATCCGAAAACCAAAAAACATTCGTAAAGCAAGTAGTTGCGCGTGTTATAGTGTTCTTTTTTATGATTTTAATAGTGGGGACACTGGTAGCTTCAACTGTAATTACCTTGTTTCAATTGCAATGGCAGGAGAACCTGCAAGCAGCACTTGATCACCTGTTCATGTATGAAATTAAGGGGATTGTTATCTCGTTGCTCATTGCATCGGTGTTAGCTACTTTGATTTTTTTCATTATAATGTGGTTGGAAATGATGAAAATTGTGAATCAAACACGTGAGCAAATGCTTGTATATCAAAGTGAGACCTTGAAAAATCAATTAAATCCTCATTTCCTGTTCAACAGTTTGAATACGCTTTCATCGCTTATTACTGTACAACCCGAAAAAGCAGAACAATTCACGTTGAAGCTTGCGGATATTTATCGTTATATTCTTGAAAATCGCGAGAATGAAACGGTAACACTCAAAAATGAAATTGAGTTTGTTAAGGATTATTTTTTTCTTCAAAAGATAAGGGACGAAGACAAAATCGACCTTCACTTTGAAATTGAAGATGATAATTGCAAAATAATTCCCGTTTCACTGCAATTGTTGGTCGAGAATGCTTTTAAACACAACGCTTCAACGCGCGAAAAGCCGCTGGTGGTTACTGTTGTGCAAAAAGGCGACAGTGTTGAAGTACGCAATAATTTGCAGTCACGTAAGCTGATTTCCGAATCGTCGGGGCTGGGACTTGAAAACTTGTCGAAACGAATCAATATCCACACCGGGAAATCAATGGAAATAAAGCAAACGGCCGATGAATTTATAGTGAAAATGCCTTTACTTTGTAAGCAATGAAGCGTGTTTTAATCATAGAAGACGAACGTCCGGCAGCCTTAAAGCTTGAGCGCATGTTGCTCTCGATGCGCCCTAACTGGCAGGTGGTCGATAAGCTCGAGACTGTTGCTCAATCGGTTGATTGGCTTGCTGCTAACGAAACCCCAAGCCTTATTCTCATGGATATACAGCTAAGCGATGGTGTAAGTTTTGAGATTTTTGAGCAGATAAAAGTTGCCTCTCCGGTAATTTTCACAACAGCCTTCGATAAATATGCGGTGAAAGCATTCAAAGTAAACAGCATCGATTACCTGTTAAAGCCCGTGAGTGTGGAAAGCCTCGAAGCTGCTATACTGAAATTTGAAAAATCGGACAAAGCTTTAAACCATATTGCTGCTATTGAAAATGCATATACACAATTGGGGCGTTCGTTCAAAAACCGCTTTTTGGTAAAAGTTGGTCAGGCTTATGTGATGGTGCAGTCCTCGGATGTGGAAATGTTCTACATCAGCGAACGTTCAACCTTTATCCACACTTTCGACGGTAAAAACTACGACATTGATTACTCGCTCGACCAGCTTCAGCAGGTGGTTAACCCTGAGCAGTTTTTTAGGGTAAACCGCAATTGTTTGGTCAATATCGAAGCTGTTTCGAGGCTGGTTTCTTATTCGTCGAGCCGCTTAAAGTTGGTGCTTGCCTCGGGACATAAAGCCGAAAACCTGATCGTAAGTCGCGATAAAGTTGCTGAATTCAAAAAGTGGTTAGATAAGTAATTTTGTCGCTGCCTGGTCGAGTATCCAGGTAATTTGACCATGCACAGGTTGGATGTGGGTTGCCGGTAGAGCTTCGTTTTTATCGGCAATTACTTCTTTCACTTTATTGGCTTTGTTTTCGCCGGTTGCCAGAAAAACCACATGGTGGGCATTGTTAATCAGCTTTCCGGTAAAGCTTACCCTTATTTGTCCGCTGTAGGGGTTTGTAGCCACGGCGCAAAGCTCAATGGCTGTTAGCAGTTCCATTTGGTTTGGAAAGATGGAGGCCGTATGACCATCATCGCCCAGTCCGAGAATAATTAAATCGAACACCGGTAAACCATTTTTTTCAGTTAATGTATTCCTGATTTCTTCGGCATATCGTACTGCTTCTTCTTCAGGTTCGTTTTCGCCAATTACACGGTGAATATTTTTTGGAGCTATGCCAACAGGTGCCAGCCAAAGTTCGTTGGCCCATTTATAATTACTGTCGGGGTGGATAGGGGGCACGCAGCGGTCGTCGCCCCACCAAAAATGGAAGCGTTCGTCGGCTAAGTGCTTTCCATATTTTTCGTTCAGGTATTTAAAAACTGTCTTTGGTGTATTTCCGCCCGATAAGGAAATGTGAATTGGCTCCTTGCCCGGTTGTTCTATTAATTTTTTCAGGATGTCGGCTATTGCTTCTGAAATCTCGTCGGTATTTTTAAATATTTCAATTGTTGCCATACTTTTTTGATAGTACTGTTTATACTTGTATAATTCTGCAAAGTAAACAGTGAAAAATAAAATAGGTTTATAAGTGAATGCTTTACTCGAAATATCTTTTGGCAAACTCGATGAAGTATGGCCAGTTGGGTTCAACAGTGTGTCCGCCTTCATGTTGTCTGAAAGCTATTTCGCCGTCCGAAACAAAGGTTTTTTCTTCCGGCATTATTGTTGTGCCCATATCTTTTCGTCCCAGTAGTTTATAAACAGGGCCGGCTTCAATGGCTGATACAAACATCCCTTTGGCGTCAATCCAGTGCCCTTCTACATTTTCGGAACCAACACTGATGAAAACCGGTCGTGGAGCACATAGAGCAATTAGCTGGTGAGCATCGATGGGCAGATCGTTGGGAGTAAGCGGGCCTGCGTATTTAATAAAGTTTGGAGTAAACCAGTGGTATTCTGCCGACGAAGCCAGGTTTTCGACCTGTTCGCCATATACCCTGCGCAGTAACTTGGCGCCTCCGGCACCCGAAGAGCCGATAAAGCCAATGGCAATTCGGGGTTCGTAAGCCATGGCCACCAATGCGGCTTTTCCATAGCGCGAAAGCCCTTCAATGGCTACACGTTTCTCATCTACAAAAGGGTCGTTCACAAAAAAGTCGATGGCACGGCTTGCTCCCCATGCCCAAGCACGTAGTGTCCCCCAATCGTCAAGTTTTCGGGGTTCTCCTTTGTTTACAAGCCCAATAATCCCTTGTCTTAAACCGGCTCCATTATCGGCTTGATAGCTGGTGGGGATCAATATGGCAAATCCCCAGTTGTTTTGTAGCATCATTTCCTTCCAACTTGGTTTATCGCTGTTGCGGTTACCAAAAAATCCTGACGGGAAATTCCATCCAAATTCCATTACTACAGGCACCGCGTCATTGCTGTTGAGCGGAGTGCCAACGGTAAGGTCAATTTCAACCGATATAGAAGGGTAGGAGCTGTTGTCGACAATTCCTTTAAGCCGTCTTAAGCGAACGGGTGTTTTTCCTTCGAGGGTGTCCATTTCGCTTACTACTTCCCAACTTACCGAAGGGGTGTTTTCGGGCATGCGTCCGTACATTTCGCGGTCGAAATGCTCGAAGATTTCAAGTTTGCGTTTTTCCCATTCGGCAGCATTTTTTACCGGCTGACCGTCGTCGAATAGTAGCGGGTTGGGTATTGATGTATAAGGCGATGCTTTCGACTCGTCGGTGTTGGCATAATTCGCATCGTTTGGATTGCCCGATGGTCCATGTCTAAGCTCATCTATGCCAAGCATTTCCATCATCAGGCGGTGGTCTTGATAACTGAGGCGATTTATGCTATCGCGTGCTTGCTGTGAGAATTGACCCGATACCTGCATCGATAATCCCAGTATGATAAGGAGTATAAAATGTTTCATGAGTTTTATGGTTATTAAATAAAAACTGCACAAAGTATTGCTTTGTTATCGAAGATAAAAATAGGAATAATGCAGTTTGAATGAGTCGAATTATTTATTCTTTTTGAGTAAAATCAATCAATTTGCTTTATTCTCCAACTATCATTACCATTGAAACCGGTGGAACAAAAATCGAATGGGTTTCGTATTGGGATAAACCATTTTCGTCAACAGCAAGTCCGTTGGCAATAATTTTCCAATTTTGTTTTTTCACAGGAAACACTACGGGAGTAGGGTTGTTGTTGAAAATTAACTGAATTTGCTTCCATGTGTCGTTGTTTGCATTTTCTTCAATTTTGTACGAAACTACTCCGGGAATGTACTTTTTTGAAAAGCTAAGGTGCTGCTGTATTTGTTCTGTATTTAGCATTCGGAATGCTGGGTGCTTTTTTCTTATTTCGATAAGCGACTTGAAATAATTGCTTACGTAAGAAAACATAGCTTTTCGGCTCCAGTCAATGAGGTTGTATTCATCGCCCGATTTATAGGTGTTGCCGTGCCCTTTTTTGGTGCGCAGCATTTCAATCCCGGCATGCAAAAAGGGAATGCCCTGCGAGGTGAGCAATATTGCGCCTGCCAGGCAAGCCATTCGTACCAGTTCCTGCAATTTTGCATCGGGGCACGAAAGTTTCAGTTTATCGTACAGGGTGTAATTGTCGTGGCACGAAACATAGTTCACACTTTGTTGAGGCGATGGCGACCAGGATCGGTTTGCCCCTGTGATGTATCCGTAATTGATTTGCGGGTGTTCGGTAGCAGCTACAACTGCAAATTTTACCGACTCCTCGTTAAGGGTTTGCCCACTGGCAAAACCTAAGCTATTTGGGCTGCCCCAGTGCCCTTTTAGAGAGTCACGAAAGTCATCGTTAAAAACGGCTATGCGGTTTAGTTTGGGTGTATTGCCTTTCATGGCACGGTATTTTTCGTGCAACGGGCTTGGAGCAGCTGTCCATCCTTCGCCGTAAAGCACAATTTGCGAATCAATTTTGTCCATTTCAGCACGAATGGCGTTCATGGTATTAATGTCGAGTATCCCCATCAGGTCGAAGCGAAACCCGTCGATGTGGTATTCTTCGGCCCAGAACTTGAGCGAATCGATGATGTATTTGCGTACCATACTGCGTTCCGAAGCTATTTCGTTTCCGCAGCCACTGGCATCGCTGAATGTGCCGTTGTTACGCTGGCGATAATAATACCCGGGTACGCTTTGATTAAAATGTGAATGGTTGGTCAAGCCTGTATGATTATAAACCACGTCCATTATTACACCAATTCCTTTTTTATGAAGTGATTGTACCAGTTGTTTAAATTCTTTTATACGTACAGCTCCGTTGTTGGGGTTTGTTGAGTATGAACCTTCGGGCGCATTGTAATTCAGTGGGTCGTAACCCCAGTTGTATTCATTGTTTTCGGGGCGGGCTTCGTCAACGGTAAAAAAGTCGTAAACCGGCAGCAAGTGCACGTGGGTAATACCCATTTCGATGAGGTGGTCGAGTCCTGTTTTTACACCTTCGGGCGAGCGGGTACCTTCTTCGGTAAAGGCTAAATATTTGCCCTTGTTATTTATCCCCGAGAATTCGTCAATACTAAAATCGCGCACGTGTAGTTCGTAAATTACCATGTCGGTATAGTTCTGGGGCAACACGCGTTTATCATTGTCCCAACCTTCCGGATTGGTAAGCGAAAAATTACAAAACATGGCACGTTTACCGTTTACCCCAACGGCAAAGGCATAGGGGTCGGGTATTTCGTCCATCCAGTTGTTGTTAATCATACATTGAATGGTGTAGAAAACACCGTGCCATTTGCCGGGTAGTTCGGCTTTCCAAATATTGCCATCGCGTATCAAATCTTCGAGGTGCACGTGGTTGTCGCCCGAGCCTTCGCGATAAATGCGTAAAATTATACGCTGAGCCGTAGGTGCCCATACACGTAGGACCGTTTCATTTTTTAAACAATGTGCGCCAAGTGGTTTGGCATCGTAATGCGGATAGGTCGAAAAGTCGATATGTCCGAAAGTCCATCCCATATTATCTATCGCTTCTGAAAAGAGTAGGTTTAAGCAACAAGTATTTGCTTTTCTTATCTTTCTCTTTGTTGTATTTGAATTCAATCCTTAATCGGCTGAATTTTTTAAGTTTTCGGTCGTAATCGTAAAAAGGTTCAAGGGCTACAGGTAGTTGGTGTGTTTTCCCTGCTTCGAGAAAAAGCGGGTAAATATTACGTGCATTTACTGCTTTTATTTTAAATGCTTTGGTGTCTCGTCCACGTTTAAATCGAACAATGGGATGCTCTATTACTATTGCTTTTTTCGTTTCATTTTCAATTTCAATATGGATAACGGAGGGGTGATAAACCCTGTTTTTCTTCGTCTTAATGCTAACTCCACTGTTGAACGAAGGCATTTTGAATGATGATTTTCGGCTGAATAAATAGACAATTATTCCAATAATAATGATTATAAGAAAAATCCAAATTAGTTTATCGCTTTGGGGACCAATAACTTCAATTTGTAAAAAAGGGTTGATCATTTTTGTTTGATTTATGTACATGGCCGGTAAAAGTACTCAAAAATTGACGATGGGCATTAATAAATTGAAATTATTAAACGAGTATAGTGGGCTTAAAAACACACCAATTATTTACTTCGTAACTCGATTATGGTAATTTCGGGGCGAATGCCTATGCGACCTGGAAAGCCAATGCCCCCAAAGCCACGATTTACATACAAAAACTGGTTTTGTTCTCTATGCATCCCGCTCCAGTTGGGATAGCGGTATTGTACCGGACTCCATTTGAAGTTGTTGAGTTCGATACCTAATTGCATACCGTGTGTATGGCCACTAAGGGTTAATTCAATCTGAACTGGAAAATTGAGCACTTGCTTACTCCAGTGCGAGGGGTCGTGCGAAAGGAGTAGCACAAAATCAGTATCGTTTATTCCGGTGAGTGCTTTTTCTAAATCGCCGTATTGCGGAAAAGGGGCAATCCCCCAGTTTTCGACCCCGGCTAATACAATGTGCTTGTGTCCTCGGTGAATATTCTCGTGCCTGTTTTCGAGGACAATAAAGTTCATCGCGGCCAAGTAGGTGCGAAGTTGTTCAAGGTCGTCTTCTTGTTCGTGCGGTGTTAGTCTGCCTGCATAGTGTGCATAATCGTGGTTGCCCAAAACTGCATATTTCCCGTACGGAGCTTTAATCGATTTCAGAAGGTCGATGTATGGTACTGCCTCTGCTGAAACATTGTTGACCAAATCGCCAGTAAATACAAGCATATCGAAGGTTTCGTGTTGAAGCATTTCTATTCCTTTTTCAACCTGTTTTACGCTTCCGAAAGTGCCCAGGTGCATGTCGGACAGCTGAGCAATGGTAAACCCATCAAATTCTTTGGGTATATTTTCGTGTTCAAAAACCACACGATGCACTTTATAATGTGTGAATCCGATTAATACTCCGTAAAAAACCAGTATCAGAGTAAATGTTCCTAGTGCAAGTGCTGTTTGTGCTGTAGCCCTCACTCGCTTAGGGTAGTTCTTCTTTTTGGTGAAGGAACGTGCGATCCAGATGAAGAATCTCACGATATCTTCTGCCAAGAAAATTATCAGTGAGATTAACAGGGTTAAAAAAAGAGTAGTGAATAGGCCAATTAGCAAATTCAACCCTATTGATGTATTTCCGTAATTTGTAAGCTGACGATGCCAAATAAATAGGTTTCCTATAATTATTAACGCAAGCAGCAGGCCAAAAACTCGCAGTAGTTTACGGTGCGATGCCTTGAGTGAACTATGAAAACCGAAGTATGAATATGCTGTGAATGCTATAAAAACAAGTAATATAAGGATTGTGGTCATTTATTCTTTTCTACGTGTATAATAATGAGATAACGACTTATGGCACGTTTTGTTTAAACCGTGAAATGCATTTGAGAATATTTTTTTCCTCTATTGCCTGAAAGCCGGTTTGCTGAGTATTGAAACGTTTATTAGGTTTTTGGGTAAGTGACTTGCATTGAGGGTACGCACCGGATTTATGTCAATACCACCTCGGCGGGTGTACATGCACGTAAGGGTTAAGCTATCGGGCTGAAACTTTTCCAACAGCCTTACAAAAATCATTTCGCAAATTTCTTCGTGAAAGTGGTTTTCGTTTCGCAGCGAGACCAGATATTGCACGAAGCTTTCGGGCGTAGGCAGTTTCTCGGCTTTCATGCTTATGAAAAGTGAGCCCCAGTCGGGTTGGTGGGTAATTTTGCAGTTGCTGCGTAACAGGTGACTAGCCCATTTAATTTGGCCTGCTGTATTTGAAATTTTCAGCAGGGCAGGGGTTTCTGTATAATGGGTGCATTGCAGGTGGTCAAAATAGATAATGTCTTCCA
>SKHV01000234.1 GCA_007116765.1 Prolixibacteraceae bacterium
AGAATTTTCCGTAAAGGGGACCCATTGAACCCCCAATTTTCATCATCAGTATTTTGGCCAGCACCTTCATACTGTATGCCAAATCTCCCGGATTTTTATCCAGTTCTTCGGCACACATGGTAAAACCTTTGTTCATGTTTATACCATGGTCGCCATCGCCTATCAAGCCATCAATGTCGCTCAGATATTGCTTATTATCCTGTATGGTGGCAATTAAGTTTTTAACAATAACCGCACCTTCAGCATTTGTTAATGTTTCCATATTACTCATGTTTAACTGCGTTTAAATTGACGAAGCCCTACCGAGTCGCACTCGTAATCGATACACTCTTTCAGCTCATCATCAAGTTTCATAAGAGTTAGCGTAGCACCGGCCATTTCGAGCGAAGTAAAGTAATTGCCCACGTAACTAACATGAATTTTTATCCCTTTCTCGTTCAAAATTTTCTGCACGTCGTTAAAAAGTATGTATTGTTCTATAGCCGGTGTTGAACCAAGTCCCGACAGCAGCACCACAACTTCATCGCCCTGCATGAATGGTAAATCGGGCAATATTACATCGCACATGCGTTTGGCCACCTGCTGGGCAGGCTCTAATGCCACCACCTCAATGCCCGGTTCGCCATGGTGTCCGATACCGATTTCCATTTCCCCAGGTTCTATAGAAAAATTCGGATGCCCAACCTCAGGGATTGTGCAGGGACTAAGCCCTACTCCCATGCTGCGGGTATTGTCGATTGCTTTTTGCGCTAAAGCAATCACCTCGTCGAGCGAAGCACCCATGGCAGCTTTGGCTCCACCAACTTTCCACATTAGAATTTCTCCGGCCACACCTCTGCGGCGGGCTTCTTCACCTTTTGGTGCCGAGGGAACATCGTCGTTGGCTACCACCTTTTTTACTTCGATGCCTTCATCGGCCAACTCTTCCATTGCCATGGCCACATTCATGTTATCGCCGGCATAATTACCGTACAAAATGGCAACGCCTTTACCGCCATCGGCAGCTTTAACAGCATCGTAAAACATTTGTGCAGGGGGCGATGAAAAAAGTTCACCACAGGCAACGGCATCAACCATATTTCGGCCCACGTAACCAATAAATGCAGGTTTGTGGCCCGAACCTCCACCGGTTACAATTCCAACTTTGCCTTCGATTGGTGCATTTTTGTACTTTATCACTCTTTCGTTTTCAGTAGCTTCCACTAAATCGGAATGGGCAATCAAATAAGCCTCTATCATTTCGTCGACAACTTTCGACGGGTCGTTAATAAATTTCTGCATAGCTAATAGTTTATTCTTTATTAAACGATTGTTTTTCTAACGCTCTCATTTGTTCAACTTTGGCTGTTGAGCCACCGCCTTGAAATTCAGAGAGCAACCAGGCATCGATAATGGTTTTTGCCAGTTCGGGGCCAATAACCCGCTCACCCATAGTAATTATCTGAGCATCGTTGCTTTTACAAAGGCGCTCGGCCGAAAACACATCGTGACAAACACCGGCATAAATGCCTTCTACTTTATTGGCAATCATCGCCATTCCCAAGCCAGTACCACAAATGCTGATCCCACGGTCGAATTTACCTACCTGTATTTGTTTGGCAAGGTTAAAACCAATTTCGGGATACAGAGCTCCTTCTTTAGAAGCACTGTAATCCAAATCGGCAATATCAATACCTTTACTTTTTAAGTGTTCAAAAAGTATTTTTTTTAGGTTTACTGCAGCGTCGTCGCAGTCGATACATATTTTCATTTTTTTTAGATAATAGATTTTAGACACTAGATAATAGACAGGATGTTACCTGGTTATATCTGGCATAATTTTAGCCAGGTATTTCAGGCTTTCTTCTACCCACATGTCGGGGTCTTCAACAAAGCCACCGCTTGCTTCGCTGCCCATTTCGATACCGGCCACACAGGGCTCGCCATATTTTACGCAGTTTTCTTCGATACCAAGCTCTATCAATTTATCGACGTATGCTTTAAAATCGACTGCTCCTGTTCCAAGAATACTGTTAGTATGGGCAAACGACTCAGTTTCGCTTAAATGCACATGCAACAAACGGCTTTTCAGTTTTTCCAACTGCTCGGGCTCTTCGCGTGTAATTACCAAGTGCCCAACATCAACGTTTGGATAAAGGTTTGGAAGGTTAATGTCTTCCATGGCTTTTGCCAGCTTGTATGTGTTGTTGCAAATGAAATACACGTGTGGGTCAAGTTCAATACCTACCAGCATGTTTTCTTTCTGGCAGTATTCAGCAAAACGCCCTACGTTTTCGCACATCAATCCCCACGATTTTTCAGGGGAAACACCAAGTTCGTACAAACCACCACCCCAGCAAACCAGCAATTGACGACCGCCCAGTTCTTTCTGGTATTCGGCACAAGCCTTCATATAATCGAAGGTTTCGTCGAACAGTTTACGGTCGGAACTAGCAGTGTTTTTTGTTGCCACCAGCAACATCTGAGTGTTAATTAATCCTTCGCCTTTGGCAATACGCACAACCTCTTTCTTCTGCTCTGCTGTCATCGTCAAGGGGTTTCCCTTACGGATTCCGGCATATTCGATGTATTTAAAACCAAATTTTGCTGCACTCCGAAGCGATTCTTCAGGGCCTTTATTTCCTACCTCGTACACGAGGGTATTTAATGCTAACTTCATGTGTATGTTTTTTTTATATAGTTATTCTGTTCCGGGTATGCCCACAAAAGGTTTATGTTTTGCACCACCATAATTCCACCATGGATTTTCGAAAAGAGGTGATTCAATGATTATTTCCTCATCACCCGATTGGTATATTGCCCTGGCTTTCACCTGATGCCAGTGTTGGGGCATTGTGGCCAATGCGAAATCATAAGGAGCAGCAGTAAGTGTTCCAACAACTTCGTTGTTAACAAGTATGCTAAGCTCCTTAATAGCAGGGTATTTTTCAGCATCTTGAACAAAAACAGTTACTTTACCCGGCTCATCGTACCATTTCATCAGAAGTTTGGGTGTACCCGGATACCCGGTTATTTGTGCAAGCAAATCGAAAAAGGACTGTTTACGTTCCGAAGATATTTGCCAGTTGATTGGCACGCTCTGAAAGCCTTCATTAAACAATGCGTTTTCTTCTTCTAGTCGAAAATCAAAATATCCCCACGAAGCATAATTTTGCACGGCAACAACCATATTATTGCCGTATTCTCCCCAACCCTGTGTCTCCGTACGCCAGGTTCTATCGTCTTCATTATTTATAATAGGTACATTCCTGTATACATCCATAGCTCTTACTATGTCAATCATTTCTTTCATTCTTTCCGGATTACGGACTCCATTACCGTGAAGCAAAACAAAATCAGAAACATCAATTATACCGGGAAGTGGAACTGTATTGCCCTTATGCGATGTACCTACATAGAGTGAGCGCCCGTTTTTTTCAACACCTTTAGCAAGGATGATTAGTTCGTGAATGCGTTCGCACTTTAATATATCATGATCGTAGGCTTTTACATCGCACTCGTTGCTTAACTCTACAATTACATTGGTGTAACCTTTGGCAAGTATCCATTCGCTTGCATTTACCACGGCTTTTTTAACTGCTTCTTCATCTACGAGCCTTTCGTCCTGCCCAAAGTAGTAATATCCCACAATGGGAATCATTCCCAGCTCATCGGCCCTGTCGAGTATCAGTTCAAGGCGGTTCATAAAATCTTCTCGCAGCGAACCATCGGGTGCAAAAGCCGAGTTATCCCAGGGCTGAGTGCGGCAATAGCCGTAGGGGCAACCTCCCTGAAGGTTGATGGTAAAGCTTAACAGACCATGCTCTCTCCATGTTGGCATTGCATCAATAAACTCTTTGGTATTTCTGTCGGGGCACCATTTTTTTGTATCGGGATAGGCCCACTGACCTCTGGTTTGCGGATTTAAATCATCAAAAATCCCTTGTACCATCCGGGAGTTCATTAAAAGCCCCTCAACAGGGAATGATTCTCCACGGGATGTTGTCCAAATCCTTCCGGGGTAGGTTGGTACGCCATTAACATAGAACTTGTTACCAACAATGGTAACTTCGGTTTTTCGCTCTTTAGCGGGTTCATGCTCTTTTACGGTGTTCGTATTACACGCAACTAATGTGCTTGCAAATAAAACCATAACTAAATAAAGGATATTCTTCATCATATTTTTTTTTTTACAGATGAGTACTTTTCAATTCTTTATTGGGGTTCATAAATGTCCACATTAATATTGCAAATACCGATAATGCAGCGCAAACGTAAAAGAAAACATTGTGTGTGCCGGTCCATGCCAAAAGGTATGGAAAGGCGATAATTGTAACAAAAGCGCCAAGGTTACCGGCCATGTTCATGGTGCCTGAAACAGCACCTGCATTATCTTTGGCGATATCGATACAGAAAGTCCAGGACGGGCTCAGTGTCATATCGGCACCAAAAATGGCAATCGATAAGAAAATGATTGACACCTGAGGTGTTTCAGTAAACAACATCATTAGCATACCGAAGGCGGCCAGTGCAAAACCAACAATAGCAGGTAAGCGGCGCGATAATACTAATTTTCCGGTTTTACTATACAATTTATCCACCAACCAGCCCGAGAACCAGTTTCCGGCAGCACCAGCCAATAAAGGAATCATTGCATACAAGCCGGTTTCAACTCCACCCAGACTGAATCTGTCTTGCAGATATGGATACATCCACGATAAAGTGAAGTAAAACGTGAAATTACTTGCCACGTATTGTCCCATTGCCAGCCACATGTTTTTCGATTTCATCATTGTACCGAAAGAGATACTTGTTTTGACAGGCGAAGGCAATTGTCTGTTTTTAAGAATATATTCGCGCTCTTCCTCACCAATGTATTTGTAATTGTCGGGTTTGTCCCTGAAAATAAGATACCATAAAACAGCCAGCATCATACCGGTAACACCAAAAAAAACAAAGGAATAACGCCACCCGATTACACTTATGAGGTAGGCTACAAATGGCAAGCCTAAAGCTGCACCGATTCTGGCACCCGAAAAATTGATACCCTGCACAATGCCGCGTTCTTTAACGGGAAACCAGTTAAAAGTTACTTTCGATAGTGAAGGGAATGCGCCTGCTTCGCCTGCCCCAAAGAAGAAACGTATGACCATCATTGAAGCATAGTTCCAGGCAAAACCTGTTGCGGTTGTAAGGCACGACCAAAAGAACACGATGTAGGATAAAATCCAGCGCGGCCCTTTTTTATCGGCCAAATATCCTGATGGAGTTTGAAAAATTGCGTACCCAAGGGTAAATATCGCCATTATCCATCCCCACTGAGTTAGCGACAATCCCAAGTCGGCTATTATTGATTCTTTTGAAGCTGAAATTACAGCACGGTCGATGTAAAGGTTCAGGGTATGGATGAAAGTCATCAACACCAGCAAATAACGGATTG
>SKHV01000013.1 GCA_007116765.1 Prolixibacteraceae bacterium
AAACCGAACTAACCCATGCAAACTTATGTTTCTCAATTCAAGTACTTTCCCCATATGCAGAAAAAAAAGGACTGTTTGATCAAAAAAACACTTTATCCTCCGAAGAAGTAAAGGAAAAAGTCGAAAATTTCAATTTCAAAGAAATAACACCAAGGCCTAACATTTTAGGTTCAGTGTCGATCGGGGGCCGCTTGCTTGACAATAAACTGGGGATTATTATTGCAGGAACTTACCAAAACACGAACAGGGGCACCAACCGCACGCAGTTTGGCATTTCGGAAACCAACAGGGGAGCAAACAATATGCCCCGTGTGAGCCGTTACCAGGAAAGAAGATATTCAATAAATCAGGAAAGGGCCGGTTTGCACAATAAAATCGATTACGATTTCAACAGAAACCATTCCATAAGCCTTTACAACGTTTTGTTACATCTTCAAACAAACGAGACCCGTATAATCTGGGAAGATGAACTCCGTTCGTTACAACATCCTACACTCGAAAACAATTTCAGGGGACAGATAAACATTCAACGCATTTATAATTCAACCTTACAGGGCAAACATCGGTTCTCTCCGGTATTAAATGCCGATTGGTCGCTTGCCTATGCCTTTGCAAGCCAAAATGTACCTGATAACAGCCAACTCATAACGGTATCAAACTACGATACACCCGGGAATGAACTGCGCTGGTTGATTCACGAAAACAATATTCGTATTTGGGAAAAAAACACCGATCAGGACTATTCAATATATTACAACCTTAGCTATACCCCTGATTATTTTCTTCCAAATTCTGAAATAAAAACAGGCGGCATGTTCCGTATGAAGCAAAGAAGCAACATGTTCGACATGTATTCTTTTAAACCCAACCCCGGGGTACAGGAATATGTACCATACGAAACCGATTTTGAAGATATTACATGGAGGGTAACCGGTGGAGCCGGCACCCCATCGCATGTACTGAACTACGATTCGTATGAAAATATTTTTGCCCAATACTTGCAGTTTAAAACACCTTTCAGAAAATTCGATTTCATTGGAGGCCTTAGGGTAGAACATACTACACAAGGCTTTATGACTGCCGATAACCTTGTAGAAGATGGCTACCAAACCTATTGGAGCATACTCCCAAGTTTCCACCTGAAACACCCGGTTACCGATAAAAGCCACATAAGGGCATCGTATTACCGTTCGCTTTCGCGTCCAAGCTTTCTTGAGATTGTGCCTTACCGCCGTCCATCAACCGAAGAAATCATCTCTCGTGGTGGTAATTCCAAGCTGAAGCCTGTCGATGCACACAATTTCGATGTACGCTACGAGTTGTTCCCAAACCAGCAAGATCAGCTTCTAATCGGTGCATTCTATAAAAATATATACAACCCCATTGAAACTGCAGTACTACCTCCAACCGACCCAAGCTTTCCATCGCATTTCCCGGCAAGTACAACCTTAATGCCGGTAAATTTTGAAATGGCTGTTAATGTTGGTTTTGAAGCTGATTTCATTAAATATTTCAACAGAATTGGCATACGGGCAAACTACACGTATACCAACTCCGAAATAGAATCGACCAAGCGCACATGGGCAGGAATTACCGTCGATAATTACGACCAATTGACCAACCTCCAAAAACAGACATTGAATGTTGGCGACAGTACATTTCTCAATGTAATACAAATAAGGCCTTTACAAGGTCAATCGAAACACTTGGGTAACCTTTCTTTACTTTACAAAGACCAGAAAAATGGAATCGACATGCAGCTTTCGGCCGTATATACAGGCGAACGCATCGCGGTAGTATCAACAGGTTTTGAAACCGACTGGTGGCAAAAAAGCACCATTCAGCTCGACTTTGCAGCAGATAAGAAATTTGGCAACAGGTTTACCCTTTTTGTAAAAGCCAACAACCTGCTCGACACCCCCCTCGAAATGATAATTAAAAGGCCTTATTTACCATCATCACGAATTGATGAGTTACAACCAAATGGAGGAAAAAAGACCCTTGTTCGGAAAGAATTCTTTAGCAGGAATTACCAAATAGGCTTACGGTTTAATTTATAACAACAATCACAACTTAATAAATAAATGAAATTTCAATGTATTATCTAAAAATTGGTTAAAATGAAAACAACAACAGAGTTATTGAAAAAATTAGGGATTCTAACATTAGCTGTTTTAATTTCTGTATCGTTCGCATCATGCGATAAAGATGATGACGATTTAATTCCTGACGAGGACGATGTAACTGAAGAAACACTTTCAGGAGAAGTAACAGGTAAACTTACCAAAGGCACGTACATTGTTACCGGTGATATTTTAATTCCTGCCGGTTCGGAGCTTGTATTAGAGCCGGGTGTTATCCTTGCTTTCGACGGCGATGGCCTTTCACCTGAAACCAGCCCTGAAATACAATTACTAGGAAACTTGATTGCCCGTGGAACCGAAGCAGATCCGGTTATGTTTACCGTAGTTGAAGAAAAGCGCGACCCATCAAATGCATACGAAGGTTTTTGGGGTGGTATCCAGGCAATGGCAAGCAGCGAATACCTAATTCTCGAGCATGTTATTTTAGAATACACTGGTGGCCCAGCCCGTCAATCGGAAGCTTACGATGCAGGTGACCCACGTTACGCTATTCATTTTGCTAACCCCGAAGGTGTTTTTGTAATTAAAAACAGTATCATACGCAATATTGCCGACGATGGCATTCGCCCACAAGGTGGTGGCAAAATGGCCTTTATCAACAATATTTTCTACAATATTGGTGAAACCGGTGGCGAGGGTATTAATATTAAAGACGGTTCTGTAGGTGTGGTAGCCTATAACCTTTTTTACTCAGTAGCGACTAATGGCAGCAAACCTGCCGGAGCCGGCGACGGTGTTCCACAAACCAACATCGACACCTATAACAACACTTTTATTAACAGCGGTTTCAGAAGGGTACAAGCCGGACGCGGTGGCTCGATTAATTACGAGCAAGGCGCCAGGGGCCAGGTTTACAACAACCTGATTGTGAACTGCCGTTTTGGTATCAGGTTAAGGGGCGACCGTTTACCCGATGTTGACAACGTCCCTTACGATCACACCCATTACTATGCTTACGACGAAAGCGATCGTGATAATTTCTGGCCAACAACCGATATTGATGACGATGGCAACCCTATTACCGTACAAAAAGAGAACGACATTATCCAAGTCGATCCTCTATTTGCAAATTACGATGTAAGTACCGACAAGCTCACTGCAATTCCTGATGCTGCTTGGAACTTTCACCTTACCCAGTCATCTCCTGGTTTAAATGCCGGTAAAACCGACTTTACACCAGTAATATCAACACTAAGTGCAGGTGGCGTTACTATTACTATACCAGGCCCATCAGCATTCATTGGAGCCTATGGTGCACAATAAAAAGCGCAATCTCTTTTAAACTTTCCTTTGTTCATTGCATTTAAATGAGCAAAGGAAAGTTTTTATTTAATTCGAGAAAAACGAGTTCAAGCCATTTATGGTTATACCATGAAATAACATGTACAAACTACATAATATTATTTTGAAATATACAGCAATCACAGTCGTCATATCATCATTATTGATTTTATTTGGCGCCTGCGATTCTACAATTAATACTCTTGAAAGTAGCGTTTATACTCCCCGCTACAGTATTTCCAAACTAAACGTTTCCGATTTATATGATGAACCAATTTCTATTGGCACTTTAAACAACCGTGAAATTACCGAAGCATCGGGTATTACCGAATGCAGGCAAAACAGCAATTTGCTTTGGACACATAACGATAGCGGCGACATGGCCCGAATATTTTTAATCAACAAAAACGGCGAACACGAAGGAACATTCCGCATTCTTAATGCAAGTAACCGCGACTGGGAAGATATTGCTTCAGGCCCAGGTCCGGAGAATGGGGTCAACTACTTGTATATTGGCGAAATTGGCGATAATGCGGGCATTTATCAATATAAACACATTTACAGGCTACCCGAACCGGATATCAATAAAGCCGATCTAAATGTTCCTCATGTGAATAGTGAAAATGCCCAGCGAATTACATTTATATATCCCGATAATAAAATGATCGATGCCGAAGCCTTATTGGTTGACCCGCTCACTAAAGATATTTATATAATTACCAAACGCGAGTTCCCGGTTACGGTTTACCGTTTACAATACCCACAATGTACAACCGACACTCTAATTACTGAAGAATATGCTACCCTCCCGATTAACAATGTAACAGGAGGGGATTTTTCAGATGATGGGAGAAAAATAATACTCAGGACTTACGAGAAAGCATTCATTTGGGAACGAAAGCCCAACGAAACTATTGGCACGTCATTTTTACGCGAACCTCAAAGGGTTCCTTTGGCAAGTGAACCCAAAGGTGAAGCTATAACTTTTGCGGCTGATGGTTCAGGATACTATACCCTAAGCGAATTTGAGCGTGATATTGTTCCTGAAATATATTTCTATAAACGAAACCAGCAAAGCACATTTCGTTAAACATAATTGAAAAACATAACATATGAAAACACTGATTACAATCGTTAAAACCCTGGTGATAACAGCCTTGTTCTATTCATGTACAAGCAGTCAAAACCAAGTGTCAATGGAAAAATATAAGCTTGAAGGCCTGCCTCTCATTGGTACGTTCAATAACATGGAATTCTATGAGGGTGGGATTTCGGGCATGATTTATATTCCCGGCACCAACATGGAGTTCTATTTAATTAATGACCGTGGGCCAAATCTTGTAATGAACGAACACCCGCTCGCTAATGGCGAAAATGTAAAACTTTTTGCTTTCCCCGATTATTCACCAAAAATTTTTCATACCAAATTGAAAGATGGAAATTTCTACGTAAAAAATGTAATACCAATTAAAAAGCCTGACGGAACAACTGTAAGCGGACTACCCTTCCCCGGCAGTTCGGAAGAACACCAGGAAACAGCCTGGTACGATCTTGAAGGTTCGATTGCCGGCACCGATTTGTGGGGCTTCGATTTTGAGGCAATAGCACTTGGAAACAACAACGATTTATGGGTGGCTGAGGAATACAGGACATCAGTTTTGAATATTGACCGTAAAACAGGTGAAATTATTGCCATTTATGGACCAGAATTAATCAATGAACATTACCAGCCAATTGATACGATTTTCAAATATCGCAGGCCAAACCGTGGCTTTGAAAGCGTTGCCGTAACACCCGAGGGGAAAGTATTTGCTATGCTTCAATCGCCTATGTGGAACCCAACCGAAGAAGTAGGCGAGGTTTCGCGCTTAGTGCGCATTTTGGAGCTAAACCCCAAAACAGGCAATACACAAATGTATTTGCACGAAATACCCGGAGCCAAAAATGAAATTAGGATACGGGACTGGAAAATTGCTGATATGACAGCAATCAACAATCATGAGTTTTTAGTATTGGAACATGCTACACAAGGCAGCGAATCGCTTATGGATGTGTATAAAATCGACATCCGCAAAGCAACACCAATTAGCTCCGAAATGTTTAACGGCAAAACCCCTGAACAATTAATCAATGCAGAAAATGCCCGCGAACACGGCATCGAAGTGGTTGGAAAGACGCATGTGCTCGACCTTATTGCCAACGGTTACGATTCTTTTTTCGACAAACCCGAAGGGCTGACAATTATCGATGCCAAAACAATTGCAATAATAAACGATAACGATTACGATGCGGATGCTCCGTATAAGAATGCTTACATTGAACAACCGGGCATGGAAACATACCTTTTTGTATTTACCCTTACTGATAAGTTATATTGATATATTCAATTATTCAGCTTTTCCAGCCGCTGCAACAATGTGGGGTGTGAATAATGAAAAAACACATACCATTTGTGCGGGGTTAGGTTGCTTAAATTTTTTACTGAAAGTTTTTTGAGAGCTGAAGCCAAATCAGTAGCCAGTTCATATTGTGCCGCAAATTTGTCGGCTTCGTATTCGTTTTTACGCGAAAGAATATTCATGCCAATACCCAGTATTAATGAAAATGGGCTATATAAAATGCCAAAGGCAATAAGTCCAATATGAAACTTAGCTTCGCTTACACCCAGTGCTGACGATAAGTCGGCATTTGAAACAAAAAGCGAAAAAACATACAACATCAATCCGGTTTGCAAAACACCTGCAATTAATCCCGTAATAATATGTTGCTTTTTATAGTGCCCAATTTCGTGTGCCAGAACAGCAAGCACTTCATTAGTGGAAAGGTCATTAATTAAAGTATCGTATAAAACTATGCGTTTTTTTGAACCGAGACCCGTAAAATAGGCATTTGCTTTGCTTGAACGCTTTGAACCGTCAATCACATAAACATTATCAAGCTTAAAACCTGCTTTCTGGGCAAAATGTTCTATAGATTGCTTCAATTCGCCATCGCTCAAAGGTGTTTGTTTGTTAAACAAAGGAACAATCAATGTAGAATAAAACATTGAAAAAAATATAGAAATTGCAGATATTATGAGCCATGCAAATATCCAAAACATATCCCCTGTTAATCCCCAAATCCACATCACCAGAGCTAAAATCCCACCTCCCAGCAATGCAGTGATCAGCAGACCTTTTAGCTTGTCGAATATAAAAATGCGGGGAGTGGTTTTGTTGAATCCAAAACGCTCTTCAATTACAAAAGTATCATAAAGTTCAAATGGGACATTGAGTATTTCGCTTGCAAAACCAATAATGGCAAAAAACAGCAATGCGGTTAAAATAGAGTGTTCACTGATGCTTACTGCCATAGAATCGACATAAGCGAAACCTTCAAAAACCAGCATCAATAAAATTATCACGAAAGATAAAATGGAAGAAAGCAATCCCGTTTTACGGTTTGCCTTTTTGTATAATTGTGATTTTTTGTACTCGTGAGGATTATAAATATTTATTAACTGTGCCGGTAATTTATGTTTCCAACAAGTAGTATTCAAATAATCGAGAAATTGCTCAAGGGCAAAACTAAATACAACTACACTTAGAATAACATAAAAAAATATCTGCTCCATTAAAATAATAGTTAGGCCTTATTGTTTCTGTCGTATATTAAATCACCCGGTGTTTGTTTAAATATTCGGTGTATAATCCTATTGAACACATAATAATTTACTATTGCCAAAACAATTATCGATATCACGGTGTAGCTATTCATCAAATCGAAATAAAGATGTTTTTCTACTTCAAAAGGCGATAAACCATTTATGACAAAATAGATTAATCCTAAATAACCAAGTATAGCAGCTAAAGCTAAAGCAAAAAATAAGGGTAAAAGAACAAAAATGTACATCATTCCCATATAAATACGCTTAATATCGATACCAAATGCTTTGAATGTGCCAATATTCATTTTGATTTTATTAAGGTGTGTACTTAGAATATTCGACAAGAAAATATTAATCATCAATACGCTAAACCCTATAAGGATAAGCGACATAATGGTGGTTAGCTTACTTACAAAGTTATAGTTTTTCATTTGCTCAATTTTCGACATTTCAATTTGAATGCCTGAATCTTCAGCAAACTGCTCGGCAAATACATCAACCTGACTTAAATCGTTGAAATTAACTGCAATATAGTCAAACGTTCTTCCGGCCCTGTTATCAAGGTTTTGAAAGTAACTTTGCATAAATTGGTGTGCTTTCACTTTGTGTTCGTCCATGAAGTGCTGCATCTCATCTGACTCATAAAAAGCAGTATATAAATCATCAATTTCATCCATCGAAATGTTGTCAGAATCAAAAAACGAAATCTGCACAATAAGCACCGACTGGTAAGTATTACGATGTGGATACACATCGAGCATGCTCATTTCGTGCAAACCTTCTTCATTGAAATAACGGGTAAAAAAAGCTTCGGTAGCGGCATAAAGTGCTTCGGCATGAATTGTATCAGTAACAACATTGGCATAAAGTCGTTTATTATCTGAAAATAGAAACCTGTCGCCCATTGTGCTAATGTCGTTGTAAAACGATTGAGTGCTCACAAAATCAATCCTTTCGCCCGGCAAACGATCAACAATGGCACGAATAGGGATAGGAATAAACCTTTCGTTTCCACGCCTATCGGTATTTCTTCTAAAAATGAATGCAGGTTCATCAGAGCATTCCAATTTATCAATAAAATTACGGGTAACTATTATTCCAATATCTCTATCATCGACAAAAGCATTTCCCTTTGTCCGGTTAATTTCAGTATCTACAATCATATCAACCAAAGGATCGTCGAAAGGAATTGAACGTCCTTCAACTCCACGATGAGGACTTTGAGGTAAATCGCCTTTAAAATATGCTGTCCAGCGATTATAGCCTACAATTGTGTCGTAATTGAATCTATTTTTTAACGAATCGGTATTATAAATATCAATAACTCTGAAAGCACCCCGGTTATTCCCAACCGATGCATTGATTGAACGCACAAAAGGGTCGTCCATTTTTTCTTTCAAATAATCGAGACTGCCACTTGAAAAACCAATAGCTAAAAAAGTGAAAAATAAAATGACCACAATAAGCCAAAAGTGTTTGTTTTTTCGACCTAAAAGCTCTTTGGTTTCGTTGCGATAAAACAAGTGCTTAAAGTCGTGCGGTATAGTTTTAAAGGGTATCCAGCTTTGTTTAAACTTATACTTCGCGATTATGGTGTATTTAACATTGAGCCAGTCCCATGCTACACATACGCTATAAAATATTCTAGGAATAATATTTTTAAATGAAAACAGCATGTTGCTGTTGTACGAATTTTCGTCGTCGGTTATGGTAAGTTTTTTCTTTACCGGCTTTGAAATTTTATGGGCAGCATATACAAAAAACAAACTGGTTTTTTGAAATATAAAACTAAATAGCGGGGCAATCGATAGTATTAACCATGGGATAAATCCTAGTATTGCACCTACAGGTGAACGGCTGCTTCCAAGCTCTTGTTGTTCAATTGTGTTGCTACGACTTTTATTTTTATCGCGTTGACCTTCAACCGCGGTTTTAAACTTTAAGTCCTGAATAGTCCTGATTACATCATTTATCTTGATGTCGGCTTTCTTCAGTTCGCCATAAGCAAATTGCCGAATATTTTCTTTAATGGATTCGTTCAACAATTCCCTGGCTTCAAATTCTTCGTTCAACCAACGTTGAAAGGACTTTTTATCTTCGTCTGCTACATCTTTTATATTTGTAATTTTCAATTGATGATCAACCATTTTCTGCTTAATTGAAACAAAAAAATCTTCATCGTTTGAATTATCAGACAAATGCATCAAAATTCGAACAAAACTTTCGGTATCGGAATTCAGTAAAAGCTCAATCTCTTGTTGTATTTCTTTTTGCTTTTCCCGTGATTCTTCCCATTTTAATTCATCCCGATTATAAATGAAATGCGGGTCAACAGTCGAAATTCCATTTTCACGTTTTGACAACACGATGATGCAATCGGCAAAATCGAGTGTTAAGGGTATATTATGAGAAACAATAATTGCACTTGCGTTTTCGCGCTGTGTGGTTATAAATTCGCGGATAAAGTGCATCAACTTTACGGAATTGAAATGATCAAGGTTTCCGGTTGGCTCATCGCCAAAAAGTACAGTAAACTCGGGGTTTATTGCTCTGGCAAACGCTAAACGCTGGCGCTCACCACCTGAAAATTCAAATGGTTTTTTATCGTACGAAAGGCTGGTTACACTCAGGTTTTTCACCAGACTTTCTATAGCATTGAAATAGGCCTCTGATTCAGGTTTATTTTGAATCAATTCAGTAAGTCCCACGTTTTCGAGAGCCGAAAAATTGGGCATCAGGTTGGTGCTCTGAAAAATAAAGCTGTAATACTGCATCCTGATATGATACCTTTCGGGCTCCTGATTATCGGCCCACATATCGGCTAAGTTGTGCTCATCGATATCGTTTGGGAAGAATTGAATCGACGACGACTTATTATCGACGGTTTGAGTCATCAATCCCAAGGTTTCAAGTAAAGTACTCTTCCCTGAACCCGATGGCCCCAACAAAACTGTAATTTTACGCTTTGGTATGGTGAGCTTCTTCGCTTCTAAAACCGGCTGGTTTTCGACATAAGCACAGGAAAGCTTTTCGATATAAAAAAGCACTCTACTTTTGTCGATCTTATCTGATTTTTGGTGCCCTGACATTTATCGCCTTTTAGTTCTTGTATTCTTTAAACAGATAATCAATTATATCTACTTCGTTTTCTGTTTCAATTTGATGAGGGAAAATTCGGGAGTCAATCCAGTAGTGTTTCATCCCCGAACCGGTTCCCATTGGAGTTCTGAACGTTGATTTAAAGTTACTGTATTCACGGTCGTATTGTGAGAAAAATTCGTGAAAACTATTAATCATTTCTTCATCCTCTTCGTGCTGGCCATCTGTTAAATTATACAAGTATTCGTAAAAAATTGTCCATTTATGGTCGTTAAAGAAATCGGCAGTAAGAATATTTTGGCCTTCAAAAATACTGTGAATATGCCCTTTAGTAATACACCAGTCAATAAGGTATTCGTAAAGCAGCAAATCAGGAAAAAGGTCTTCACGGGCAACATCTTGCAATAAAATATCGCGGTATTTATCTTTACCGCCCCAACCGGTTAAAATAGCCGAAAGGGTATAAAGGCTTAATGTGTCGATTGCTTCGTTCGGCTCAGGAAAATAGCCTAAAATATCTACCAGTACATCGCCCCAGGTATAGATAATAAAACCTCTTGATTCGTTGGGTGAAAGCGACATTTCGTCGGTAGGTATTAATCGATCAAGTGCACGCTTAATTTTGAATATATCATCGTGCGACATGAGCAGCACATCCTGAAATAAGGGATTTCTGACTCCATCGATAAAGCGATTTGCATAGCCTATGTTATATTGCTGTCCATTTTTTTGAAATACAATATCAAGCTTGTCGGGTGAAATATTTTGCTCTTCAAGGCGCTGAATAAATGTTCCAATTCCCATTGCATGTTCGCGAGTAACTTTTCCATTCAGGAATTCAGAAATATTCAGCAGTTGAGTATTTACCTGTTCATCAACACTTTTCAGACTTTCGCCCAGTTCGTTTACCAAAATATTGGGGTGAATTCGTCCTCCCTCGGGAGCTTTTTTGAAGAAACCGGGAATACCTGACTCTGGCCTTGTGCTTACCACATCGCCGCTTCGAACCAATAAATCATTCTCATTAATATTATTAGTTCCATTCATTCGCAGCATTGCCGATTTAGTAATAAGACTTTCTACTTGAGTTCTAAAAGCATCGTGTGCAGGTTTTTCGGCTTGAGTTACCATGTGTTGTACCTGATACGAAATAAGGTTAATGTTTCTTTGAGCAAGAAGTTTAACAAGTTCATCTTCTTCTACATAAGTAGGATCATCTACTTCCTGCCCGTTTGAATCAATAAAAGTTCTGCGGCTGTGATTACCAGCATCACCAATTAAAATAATATAATTCGATTCGCCTACAGGAGGATTAAAGCGTTCAACAGCTCTTTTAAGGCCATAAAAAACGGCTTCTTCGGTGTCGGTATTATGCCTGTTATATTGAGGAATCATGTGTCGGCTAAAGAAATTTGTTATTGTATTCCAGTTTGATGTTAATTCTCGGGTATCGTTAACCATATTTGCTGACCCTTCGGCTGCATCACGGTACAATAAAGCTCCAAAACGGTAGTTGTTCTGTGAACGTATTAAATCTCTACGCATGGTAGTAGTAATTGCATCTTGTATCGATCGCATGTACGGAATCATGCTGCTGGTTGCATCTACAACAAACATAATATTTACATTGCGTAACGAGGCCGACATTGAATCGATAACATGCTTAATTTGAGCAAATTCATAACTTGAAAGGGTTCTTCCGTCTTCAGATTGAAGATCTCCAATAACTCCAACCTGCGTCATACTGTTGTATACATCAAGTACCGGAAAACGATCAACTTCGCCTATATCGCGTTCACGATAATAACTCGCCGGCTCTTGGAATATTATTTTTCCACCCGTTTTTTGATCGCTGATACTCGCACGTATTCCTTTTGCTTTGCGTTCTTCAACTGCTACCGCATCCCAGTTCACTTCTAGTGCAAGCCGGTGATTCCAAGCAGTAGTTTGCGATTTAAGCACCCAACCTTTAATGTATTGAGCTTCACGTTCAACATCCTGTATATCGGGTATATCGCCAATTAAATATGCTGTTGAAGTTTCTTTAAACACATAATTTATCTGATAAACCAATGCTGAATTAATTGAATCAGCAGGATTGCAACGGGGATGAGAATAAATCTCGGGCACTCGCATTTGGTTGGTGCTTCCTGTTATGATATTCAGCACCATAGCCTTCTTATTGAAAATACCATCACGGAATTCGGGAAGGTTTACATCGCGGGTTTTTAAACAAGTTCGCCATAATAGCATGTTGTCTTTCGGAATCCACACCGCTCTCGATGCTGCGCCATCATTCAAATTACCCCGAAAATCCACCTCATTGTAATCCACAATTTTTATTGAATTTTCACTTTCTTCAACCACATACATAGCTTGCATGAAATCAAGCTTACTACCGGTTGCATTTCTGCAATTTCTGTCGCTAAAAACAGGATTTTCTGGCCTATCGGAAAAAACCACCCATAAATCGCCATCTCCCATTCTAGAACCGGGTATTGCTGCTGAGGCATTATCCATAGGCATCAGATATTTCCCGGGCGTCCGCAAAACAGTATGTTGTGCGTATGCTTTTACTGTAAATAGTATCAGAATAAACGATACTGCAACCAATATAATTTTCCTCATAATTCGTTCTTTTTGCCTGATCATATAATGTTATGAAGGCTCCTTCCACACAAAAACAGTTGAAGATAACATTTCAAATTCAACTCTGAAAGCTACACCCAAAAAAACTTCGTTGCATTTTCTTAAAAATCATCCTCATATAAGACTAAATCACTATAAACCAATATTTTTTACAACAAAATATATAGCCTAAGGAATTAAACAAAAATAATAAAATTGAATTATTAAAAGTTTGTGCATAAAATTATTATTTCTCAGAGAATTCAAAAATTAATTCATGAAAAAATATATTTTAAAATCACTTTTTGAACTTTTTGCCAAATTATATGCCAAAAAATTTCAGCAAGCTTTTTCGATATTGCCAATTATGCAGTATATTTTCATTCATAATAATTCATGCTAAAATCAAATTATTAACTTTACACTCAAAATTTAATACTAACTAAAAGTGATAAATAGGTTTTTAAAAATCGCAAAGCAAAGGATTGGTAGCCTAAAGAAAATAAATCTTAAAAAAGATAACCGTCCACTTATCATGCTAATTTGCATATTAATGGCATCGGTTCTATGGTTTGCCAATTCATTGGGTAAACTTTATGAAACAACGGTATCTGTTCCTGTTCAATATACAAATTTACCCGAAAATAAAGTATTGACTGAGTCTCCACCGTCGAAACTGGAGATCACAATGGAAGCTCATGGTGCCACATTGCTTCAGCATCGATTACGAATGTCGGTTACACCTTTAAATTTCAACTTCAGATTGTTCACTGGTAATTTAATGAACAACGACATAAAGACAGAGCACAAAATTCTAACAAACAACTATCTAACACAAATATCACGACAAATAACAGGAGAAGTTGAAATAAAAAATATCTCACCTGACACTCTGATTTTCAAATTCGACAATATTATCAGAGAAAAAAAAGAGGTTTTGGCCGATTTTGATTTAGAATTTGAACAGCAATACTTTTTATCCGGACCAGTTGAATTTACACCCGACTCGGTATGGGTAGAGGGACCAAAACAAACTTTGGACACAATACAGCATCTTAAAACACGGCATACACGCTTCAAAAATGTAAATTCTTCGCTCAATCGCAATGTGCGCTTGCGGGAAATTGAAAATGTAAAAATCGAAACACGAAGAGTTGCGGCAAGGCTACCCGTATCGTTATATA
The DNA here is from genome assembly GCA_007116765.1 of Prolixibacteraceae bacterium. Lineage (GTDB taxonomy): Bacteria > Bacteroidota > Bacteroidia > Bacteroidales > Prolixibacteraceae > Roseimarinus. Next base: position 13,983 of record SKHV01000013.1, read on the forward strand.
CTGAATATATACATAGTATTTCGCTTGAGAAGTACAACGTACCCGACAGTTTGAATTTAGTTACTTTTCCCGGCAGTGTTGAAATATCGTGCCTTGTACCCGTTGATGATTATTCAAATTTAACTCCCGGTCAGTTTAAAATTGGTGTCGATTATAAGCACATTGACTATGCATCAAGTATGATTGAAATAGAAGTTCACGCAGTTCCTTCTTATATTAAATCATTTAGCTTGAAAAAACAACATGTTGAATTTATAATAGAAGAAGTGATAAATGATTAAAGTAGTTGTTACCGGTGGTATTGGTTCAGGCAAAACATTTATTTGCAGTGTTTTTAAAAATTTGGGGATTCCCATTTTCCATGCCGATACTGAAGCGCGGACAATAATGAACAAAAACAAAAGCATCATAAATCAGATCAAACACACTTTTGGAGCTGATATTTATCTTAAGAATGATGTACTTGACCGAAAAAAGTTGGCAAATATTGTATTTAACGATAGTTTTGCACTAGAAAATCTCAATCAGATTGTTCACCCTGAAGTTCGCCGATCTTTTAAAAATTGGTCGTCAAATCAGCAAAGCTATTACGTGATACAGGAATCTGCAATTGTTTTTGAGAATAATCAAATTACCCAGTTCGATAAAATAATTACCGTCACTGCACCCTTAAAGGTGCGTGTTAAACGAATAATTGAACGAAATAATATAAATAAAGAAGAGGTTTTAGCACGCATAAATAATCAGGTGTCTGACGCTTATAAAGTTAAGCATTCTGATTATGTGATATTTAATGATGGAAAAACAATGATTCTTCCACAAATAATTGAAATTCATAAAAGATTAATTGAATGGCAAAATTTGGAAAATGGATAGGAGCCGGCCTTGGTGCTTTTGCTTTTGGCCCCATAGGCGCAATTATTGGATTTATAGCAGGTTCAGCTGTTGATGCCCAAAAAGAAGGTGTGAAAACTACATACCGCACTACCGGGCAAAGACCAACTACGGGCGGATATGTAACAAGCCTTTTGGTTTTAGCAGCTGCCATAATGAAGGCCGATGGCAAGGCCATGAAATCGGAGTTGGAATTTGTGAGGGCATTTTTCACAAGAAACTTTGGAAAAGAATCGGCAAACGAAGCCATTGCTCTTTTGCGAGATATTCTCAAACAAAATATTCCGGTTAATGATGTATGCTGGCAAATTCAAGGCAATATGGACTATTCATCGAGGTTGCAGCTCATGCATTTCTTATTTGGGATAGCACAAGCCGACGGAGAGTTTCATGAGCAGGAAGTGAAACTCATTAACCACATAGGGATAAACCTTGGCATCAATCACGACGATTATATTTCAATACAGTCAATGTTCATAAAGAACATCGATTCGGCCTACAAAATATTAGAAATCACCTCTGATGCCAGCAATGAAGAAGTCAAAAAAGCATATAGGCGCATGGCCATGAAATACCACCCCGATAAGGTCAGTTACTTAGGAGAAGAATTTCAGCAAGCAGCAAAAGATAAATTTCAGAAAGTGAACAAGGCTTACGATGAAATAAAGAAGAAACGAAAAATAGCTTAAATGTGCTTACTATCTTATATTATAAATCCTCAAATTTTACAGATGAGAATTCAGCCAAAACATTTGAATTATCCTCGCTAGATTCATTTTTTTTTTGATTATTGTTGATGTATTCAACTACCTCGGAAAGCCCTTGGGAAAACTTTTCAAAATCTTCGGGATAAAGAAATATTTTGTGCTTTTCGTAGAAAAATTTTCCATCGCTGGCTTCTTTCTTTTTACTTTCAGTAATAGTGAAATAAAGCTCATCACGACGAGTTGTTTTCACGTCGAAGAAGTAGGTTCTTTTACCAGCCCTTACCACCTTCGAAAATATCTCTTCTCTAAAACGGCTTCCCTCAATATTTTGATTTTCACAGTCTTTTTTCTCCTCAATATGCATACTGAACAATGTTTAGTGTTGGTTAGCATCCAAATATAAGTAAAAAAACAGAAAAAATACTAAATAACAAATAGATAGTAAAACATCAGGGCTTGTATTGCTCCATTTCGGGCAATAATTTTTTGAGTGCTTCTACCCTGTTTTTGCTTACCGGGTGCGTACTAAGAAACTCAGGCATATCGGCACCACCATGAGCCGACATACGTTCCCAAAACCGGATTGATTCTTCGGGATTATAACCGGCCATAGTTAAAAAGATTAATCCCAACCTGTCGGCTTCGTATTCGTGCTTGCGCGAATAAGGTAACATTACACCTACCTGCGAACCCAAACCATAAGCGCTTAAAAAGATGTTGCGCGTTTTCTCAGGCTGTTCACGTATAGCCACATCGAGGGCTATACCTCCAAGTTGGGTAAGTAAACCATGACTCATGCGTTCGTTACCATGGCGGGCAACCGCATGTGCAATTTCGTGACCCATTACCACAGCCACCCCATCCTCGTTCTGGCACAAAGGCATAATGCCTTCATAAAACACAATTTTACCGCCCGGCATTGCCCAGGCATTGGGAGTTGGGTCATTTACTAAATTGAACTCCCATTTAAAGTTTGTCAGCCTGTCATTCATGCCATTGTCTTTCATAAATTGCTCAACCGATGCAGCAATTTTTTTCCCGCTATTTTGCACCATTTGGTAATACTGCCCAGATGTAACTACATTATTGGTGTCGAGAAATTCCTGATAGCTGGTAAGGCTCATGGCTACCAATTGCGACTCAGGCAGCAAATTCAATTGCCGGCGGCCAATAATAGGTATGGTTGAACACGATTGGATAATTATTACAACAACTATCAATAAACCAATTAGGCTGTGTTTTTTCATGACTTCATTATTGTTGATTCAAGTTCAAAGATTAGCTGTATATTTTATTTGTGGCCGCAAGCAAGGTGTTTTTTAATAACGAAACCCTTGTCATAGGCCCTACCCCGCCAGGAACGGGAGTTATGTATGAACATTTAGAGGATACCTCGTCGAATTTTACATCGCCTTTCAGCCTGAAACCGCTTTTAGTTTCCGACGACGGTACGCGAGTAGTCCCCACATCGATAACAACAGCTCCTTCTTTTACCATATTGGCCTTTAAAAATTCGGGCGAACCAATGGCTGCAATGAGTATATCGGCCGAGGCACATACTTCTGCGAGGTTTTTTGTACGGCTGTGGGCAACCGTAACCGTGGTGTTCATTTCTTTTTGCGACATGAGCACGCTCATGGGGCGGCCAACAATGTTGCTGCGGCCAACCACCACGCAGTTTTTGCCCGATGTTTCAATCTTATATCGTTTCAATAATTCAACAATACCATAAGGTGTAGCCGAAACAAACGATGGCAAACCAATTACCATTCGCCCCACGTTTTCGGGGTGAAAGCCGTCAACATCCTTCCTTGGGTCAATAGCTTCAATTACTTTCTGTTCCGAAATATGTTTGGGCAAAGGCAATTGCACAATGAAACCATCCACATCGGGGTTGTTGTTCAGTTCGGCAACTTTGGCAAGCAATTCTTCTTCGGTAACATCGTCCTCATAACGGTGCAACGAAGATTTAAAACCAACCGATTCACAATCCTTAATTTTGAATGCAACATAGGTCTCGCTCCCGCCATCGTGGCCAACCAAAACAGCCGATAAGTGAGGTACTTTTTGGCCCTTTGCTGCGAGCTCTTTTACTTGTTCTGCAATTTCAGCTTTAATTTCGGCTGCTATTTTATTTCCTTCAATTAGCTTCATTGTGTGTAATTTTATTGTCTGAATCCTTTAGACATATTTCCTATACGTTTGCCCTGGGCAACCATTTTCATCATTTTACGTGTTTCGGTAAACTGCTTGAGCAAACGGTTCACTTCCTGCACCGAAGTACCCGAACCCGAAGCCACACGCTTGCGCCTTGTGCCGTTAAGCAACGAGGGGTCTTCACGCTCGGCTGGGGTCATTGAATGTATAATGGCTTCAATGTGCTTGAATGCATCGTCGTCGATATCAACATCCTTCAAAGCTTTTCCCATTCCGGGGATCATACCGGCCAGGTCTTTGAGGTTACCCATTTTTTTTACCTGGCTGATTTGCTTCAGAAAGTCATTAAAATTGAACTGGTCTTTTGCCAGTTTCTTTTGCATTTTGCGTGCTTCATCTGAATCGAACTGTTCCTGAGCCTTTTCAACCAGGGAAACAATATCGCCCATGCCCAAAATACGGTCGGCCATACGTTCGGGATGGAACACGTCGAGCGCATCCATCTTTTCGCCTGTACCCACAAATTTGATGGGCTTGTTCACTATCGAACGGATCGAAAGTGCTGCACCACCGCGGGTATCACCATCGAGTTT
>SKHV01000004.1 GCA_007116765.1 Prolixibacteraceae bacterium
AAATATTATTTTTATCTATTATTTATTATTGATAAGAGCAGCATTTAAAAAAAACTACAAATTTTACACCATGAGCGAAACTTTTATTTTTCTGTTGGTTGTTATATTAACAGTAGCAGCCGTAGTAATATTTGCAAAAATCACGTACAAAAAATCCATAGTATTTTCAATGACAGCAATTATTGCGAATATGTCGGCATGGACTGCAATAATGGGTTTTATTATTGCTTTTCATGGTTTTAAGCATTTATACTGGATAATCCCGACTATTGGGATTATATCCGTTTTCAACTTCTACATAATGTATACAAAACTTAGCAAACCGGTTAAAATTTTATGTAACGATATAATCGTACACCTCTCGAAAGGAAACTTAGATTTTCAATTCAACAATAAAATGAAAAAAAGCACCAATGAATTTGGTGAAATCACCAACGCAATGGATGAAATGAAAACCAAACTCGCGGACATTGTATCTGACATAAATAGTATTGCATCGAATGTTTCACTATCGGCAGGTCAACAAAGCCAGTCAGCAATAGATATTTCACAAGGCGCTAACGAACAGGCATCAAATACAGAAGAAATTAGTGCAACCATAGAAGAAATCAGCGCAAACAATCATCAAAATTCAAATAATGCAGAACACGCATCCCAACTTTCAAAAGAGTCAGCTATTATGATGTCGGAAATGCTAAAAGCCTCAGAAGATAGCATGAAAGCAATTAATAAAATCATCGAAAAGATAAATATTGTAAACGACATTGCCTATCAAACCAACATACTTGCATTAAACGCATCGGTAGAGGCAGCCAGAGCAGGTGAACACGGAAGAGGATTTGCTGTGGTGGCTAATGAGGTACGTTCGCTGGCTGAACATTCAAAAAATGCAGCATTAGAAATACATGCATTAATTGATAATACCGTTAAAACAACTCAAAACAGCACGAAACTGGTACACTCATTGAAAGAGAAAATTACCAGTTCCGAAGAGCTTTCAGAACAAATCAGCAGGTCATCGCATGAACAAACGTTAGGAATTGACCAAATAGGCACTGCAATCCAACAACTTAACCAGGTTTCGCAACAAAATGCGGCATCATCGGAAGAGCTTGCAGCAAGCTCCGAAGAACTCACCTCACAATCGGAAAGCCTCTTGAGTTCTATAAAATTCTTCAACATATAATGAATAGAACAGAGCCGGAAGCACAGACTAAAGCTCCGGCTCTGTTCTAAATCTAAGCACTAATTTTTACAGTTTGACACGATGTTGTTTTATTTTCTTTTCCGAAAATTGACAACATTTTCATCAGAATGGCATCCAACAAACTATCAGGCAAAAGCTTTCTTGCCAGAATAAAGGAACCAGAAGCCCTTCCACTTACATACCTTGCATGTGGCCTTCTCGACTCAACAGCCCTCACAATAGTATCTGCCACTATGGGCGCATCTGAGGCTAAATACTTGAATAAATAGTTCAGGTGGGCATTTACCATCTTGTTTGCAGTTTCTTTGTATGGGCCGCTCATTGAAAATTCTTGAAGTTTCTCATGAGCAATTTTATCCCATTCGGTACGAATAAAGCCGGGGCGCACAAGCACTAAATCAATTCCAAACTGTTTCAATTCGAGTCTCATACAATCGCTCATTCCTTCTAATGCAAATTTGGTCGAATGATACCAGCCACACATGGGTTCATATACCCGGGCTCCAATTGACGAAATGTTAATGATGCGCCCTTTTTGAACTTTACGCATATGTGGCAATACCAACTGGCTTAAACGCGCAACAGCAAATAAGTTCACCTCGAACTGCCTACGGGCTTCATCTAGGTCAACTTCCTCAATTGCGCCCAAAGACCCATAACCCGCATTGTTTATAAGCACATCAATCCTGCCTTGTTCGGCAATAATTCTTTGCACTCCCTCTCTCATTGAAGCTTCGTGGGTCACATCCATCGATAAAATAAAAGCTCCTCTTTTATTGAGCACTTCCATTTTTTCTACCCTACGCGCTGCGGCATAAACAATATGCCCACTGTCAATAAGCTTTTGTGCGCTTGCCATGCCAATACCGGCCGATGCGCCAGTAATTAAAATAACTTTTTGTTTCACTCTGATATATTTTATGGTTATTAAAAAATAATCCATAAGATAGTAAAACAAAAAATCAATATGCTAACAAAGGGAATTCATGACTTTGGGTCAAGTATGTTCAATAACTTTCCTTTAGCAATTGAAGCATTTTTGACATTGGAAATTTTTATTGTAAGCTTTTCCTTTTCTTCTTTAATTTGGCAGCTTGATTGGTTTTTTTGCACCCAATTCAGTATTTGCATAAATACGGGCGACTGATAAAAGGGAGAATCTTTCTTACTCACGAAAAAGCATTTCATTTTTTTGTTTTTAAGCACAATACGCTCAATGCCCAGTTCAATTGCGGTCCAGCGAAGGCGCACCACATCAATTAAATCGGAAGCTTGTGCCGGGATTTCACCAAAACGGTCAAGCAATCCTGCCTCAAACTGCTGTAGTTCTTCATCTTTTTCGATATTATCGAGCGTGCGGTAGAGCGTAATCCTTTCGGATATGCTGCTCACGTAGCTCTCGGGAAAGCGCATTTCCATGTCGGTTTCAATAAGGCACTCGTTCACGAATTTCAACCCGAGGAAGGCTTCGGTTTCGTTTTCGGCCCTTCGCATTTCAAACACTTCTTTAAAGTCTTCCTGCTTAAGTTCCTGCACGGCCTCGTTCAAAATGCGGTGGTAGGTTTCAAAACCAATATCGGCAATAAAGCCACTTTGCTCGGCTCCCAGCAGGTTACCTGCACCCCTGATATCGAGATCGCGCATGGAAATATTAAAGCCGCTGCCCAACTCCGAAAATTCTTCAATAGCTTTCAACCTGCGGCGTGCCTCGGCCGAAAGGGTACTCATTGGCGGTGCAAGCAGGTAACAAAATGCTTTTTTGTTGGAGCGCCCTACCCTTCCACGTAACTGGTGCAAATCGCTAAGCCCAAAGTTTTGGGCATTGTTTATGATAATGGTGTTGGCATTAGGGATATCGAGCCCGCTCTCGATGATGGTAGTTGCAATGAGCACATCGTATTCGCCATTAATAAATGCGAGCATGGTTTTTTCAAGCAATGCCCCGTCCATTTGTCCATGCCCCACGGTAACGCGCACATGCGGACAAGCCTTTTTTATAAAGGCTTCCATTTCGTAAATATTCTGCACCCTGTTATTGATAAAAAAAACCTGCCCATTACGGTCAACTTCGTAATTAATGGCCTCCTGAATAATGGCCTCGTTAAAACCATGCACCTCGGTAACAATGGGATAACGGTTGGGCGGCGGTGTTTGTATTATGGACAAGTCGCGAGCCCCCATGAGCGAAAACTGGAGCGTACGCGGAATGGGCGTGGCGGTGAGGGTCAGGGTATCTACATTTACTTTCAACCTTTTCAGCTTTTCTTTCACCGACACACCAAATTTTTGTTCCTCATCAACAATGAGCAGGCCCAGGTCTTTAAACTGCACATCCTTACCCACCAAACGGTGTGTACCGATTACAATATCCAAATGGCCTTCCTTTAAATCGCTTAATGTTTGTTTTATTTCAGCAGGTTTTCTCAAACGGCTGATGTACCCCACCTTCGCGGGGAAATCGCTAAGCCGTTCGGTAAATGTTTTGTAATGCTGAAGCGCGAGAATGGTGGTGGGTACCAAAATGGCCACCTGTTTACTGTCGGCCACAGCTTTAAATGCCGCACGTATGGCCACTTCGGTTTTACCAAAGCCCACATCGCCGCACACCAGCCTGTCCATGGGCATTAGCTGCTCCATGTCTTCTTTTACTGCACATGTAGCTTTGTACTGGTCGGGAGTGTCTTCATATATAAACGAAGCCTCCAGCTCCTGTTGCAGGTAGGTATCGTGCGAAAAAGCAAAACCTTTCTCTTTAAGGCGTTCGGCATAAAGGGCTATAAGCTCGCGGGCAATGTCTTTCACCTTGCTTTTTGCGCGGCTTTTCATTTTTTGCCATGCACCAGTACCCAGTTTATTAAGGTTGGGCTCGATCCCGTCTTTCCCTTTGTATTTCGAAATACGGTGCAGCGAATGAATATTCACAAGCAGTGAATCGTTGTCGCAGTAAACCAAGCGAATGGCCTCCTGCGTTTTCCCGTTCACTTCGGTTTTTACAAGGCCTGCAAATTTTCCCACGCCGTGGTCGATATGCACTACGTAATCGCCGGGATGCAGCTTATTCAACTCCTTTAGAGAAATTGCCTCGCGCGCCTTGTTCGAGGTTTGCATTTTGTAGCGGTGGTAACGCTCAAATATTTGATGGTCGGTGTAAAGAGCAACTTGCAAATCGCGGTCGAGAAAGCCCTCGTGAAGCGTAAAACCGGGAGCTTCAAAGCTCACGTCAAATTCGCGGTCGGAAAAAATGGCATTAAGCCGTTCTATTTGTTTCTCGTTGTTTGAAAGGATGAAGTTTTCATAGCCCTTGGCACTGTTTTGTTTCAGGTCGTTTGCCAGCAAATCGAAATTTTTATTGAACTCGGGCTGTGGCGCAGTAATAAACTGAAACACTTTTGAACCCTCCAGATAATTCCGCATCCCAAATTCCACCGTGCTGAACGTTTCGATGTAATCGAGGGAATCACGACCACAACAAAGGTTTTCGGGGTTTATTACCTCCTCGCCTTCATCGTTGATCAAGCTTTCACCGCACAGCTTATCGAGCTGCGAAAGCAGGTATTCCACATCGGAAAAGGCAAGCACAAAATTATTAGGCAAATAATTAAAGAAACCAATGCGCTTTTCACCGTCAATTTTTTGCTGGATATTTGGGACTACCGATACCCTGTTGAATTTTTCTTGCGATAGTTGCGTGTCAATATCGAAGCTTCGGATCGACTCTACCTCGTCGCCAAAAAAGTCGATGCGGAAGGGTTGGTCGTGGGCAAATGAGAAAATATCGATAATACCGCCCCTTACAGAGTACTGCCCGGGCTCAAAAACAAAATCGACACGCTCGAAACCGTATTCAAAAAGCACATCGTTCACAAAATCGGTATCGAGTTTTTCATTCACGGCAATGTGCAGGGTATTGGCATCGAGCGATTCGGGCGAAATCACTTTCTCGGCCAGTGCCTCGGGGTAACTTACAATTAAACAATTTGCCTTGTCGTTTACGCGGTTCAGCACCTCGGTGCGCTGCACAATATTTTCGTGCGAAATTTTACCGTGCTTTGCCAGCCGCCTGAACGATGAGGGATAAAACAATACTTCGGCTTCGGGCAACAAAGCCCCCAAATCGTCGAAAAAATAGGCTGCCTCTTCACGGTCGTTTAATATCAGCACCATAGGGGCTTCGTTTATTTCATATACCGAAGCAAAAACGGCAGCTACCGACGAGCCTGCCAAACCTTTCAGGTGCAGGCGCGTAATAGAATCCTTGCTCAGCAAGCCGGCAGCATCAACAACTTTTGAATGTTGACGGTATTTTTGAAGTATTGAATCGATGTTCATAAGCAGCGGCAAATATACCAAGATTCAGATAAAATTACGAGTTACGTATTACGAAATACGAGTTAGCTAAATTTCGTTACGATTTAGGTTTCAGGGAACAGGATGAAAGGGTGACACGGTAACAGGGTGAAAGGGTGAAAGGGTGACAAGGTGAAAGGGTGACTGCTTTCCCATTGTGCAGGTGGTAATTGTAGTAATTGTGAAAGGGTGACACGGTAACAGGGTGACAAGGTGAAAGGGTAAGACACAAGTCGATTGATAAGTTTGTGGTTTAGTTATTTTTTACTTCTATGCTATTGACTCATACACTTAATACCTTATGCACTCATACACTTATGCACTCATACACTCATTAACATACGCACTCGACAATCAGTTAAATTAACAAAAAAATAAATATTAACTCACAATCGATATTGCACATTATTATATTTATCCATAACTTAGCAACAATTTATTTTTATAACCCTTAAAATTTATTTACCATGAATCAATCAATCGTTAAAAACCATCTTGACTATTGTACTAATGTCGCTTATAACGCATAATGTTTTTGGACAAATACAAGTAAACAGCAGTGGAAATGTAGGGATTAAAACTGACGCATCAAACTCCTATGCTATCGACATAAAAGGCAAAGCCAAAATATCGGGCGGAAACTGGGTAAGTTTAATTGTAGACCGATACATTACAACTACAGGTCATAGTATGGTTTCATTACACCCCAGCCAGTCATGGTATGGAGTTTTAGGCACCCCAAACTACATTTTTGGAAAAAGCTATATAAAACACATGCACTCATATGAATGCCAAACAGAGTGGCTAAGATCAGGCTTTCATTTTAACAACACAGGGTATACTTTTTCTGACAAAATCATCAAATCGAATATAAAAAAAATCGAAAAACCGTTTGATATATTAATGATGCTTGATGGCAAGAAGTACGATATGTTGCCTTTGAGTATTGGGCTCGTAACAGACTCAATCAAAAGGGAGAAAGAACTAAAAAAGAACGAATACGGTTTTATAGCACAAGATTTTATTAAAGTTTTGCCCGAACTTGTAATGCTCGACTCCATTACAGGTTTATATGCTATTAACTATATCGGACTAATACCTATTATTATCGAAGCTTTAAAAGAACAAGATAAAATCAACAAAAGCTTAAGTGAAGAAATTGAAAGGCTCAAAGCAGGGAGTGCTTACAAATCGGCTACAATTGAAGATGGTGTAAAACCTTTTGAAACCAGTGCAACCCTTGCCCAAAACATACCCAACCCTTTTACCGACAATACCCGCATTGACATTAACCTGCCCGTAACTGTAAAAAATGCCCACCTGTACGTTTACAACATGCAGGGCGCACAAGTGAAAGCCTACAACATACAAGAGCGCGGCTCTACCTCTGTTACCATTGAAGGTTATACGCTACAAGCCGGCATGTACCTTTACACCCTTATTGCCGATGGCAAAGAGGTGGATACTAAGAAAATGATTTTGACGAAGTAAAACAATATTATGAAACTCTATCTTATAATTGCTCTGATGACCGCTTGCCTGTGGGGCTATGCCCAATACGAATTTGCCCCTATCGGTGCTCAGTGGCATTACAATAAACAGCACAGCTATAATCCTCCCGAAGCGGGGTATATAAAAATCACCTCGATAAAAGATAGCATAATCAACAATAAAGATGTACGGGTGCTGGAGATTATTTATGCTCCCGACGATAGCACTTTAATTGTTGAAGGGTATGAATATATCCATCAATCGGGCGATACAATTTGGTACTGGAAGGACAAGCAGTTTCACGTGCTTTACAATTTTGCTATGCAAAAAGGCGACTCCATATTACTGTATTCCGAAATGGAAAATTATTGCGGTGAAAACCCCTATGGTTGGAACATAGTAGATTCAACTTTCACAAGGGCATTCAATGATATTGAACTTAAAGCCCAATATTTAAAACCAATCAATGATTCTCATTGGGAGTTCAGTAATTATGTTTTTGAAATTATCGGAGCACTGGATTATTTCTTTCCCCAAAATGCATTTTGTGGAATCTATGACATAATAGGGTTTGGACCTCTGAGGTGTTATTCCGACCCCGTTCATGGTGTGCTTTTAACAACAATGCCCGACACAAAATGTGATGAAATACACATTTATACCGATCCGATAGTAAATGTGAAAAGCTTTAAACAAAACAGAAGCTTTACCGTATTCCCCAACCCTGTGGTTCAAGAATTATCGATTGTCGGGTTAGGAATTGATATTAACTTGCATGAATATGAATTTAAAATATCGAACCAACATGGCCAAGTTTTAAAAACATTTCAAACAGCCACACCAAGCATTAATGTTAGTAGCTTAACAAATGGGATTTATTTTCTTACCATTTTAAAAAACGAAAAAATAATTGTTCATGAAAAATTCATCAAGTTATAAAATAACATTTGCACTTGCGTTACTTTTTGTCACGTACACAACTGAAGCTCAACTTATTTCAGATGAACACATTTCAAAAAATTTTAATTGCATCGATTGTAATTTAAAAAGTACAACATTGAATAGCCATAAAACCCTACGAATTAATTTTCACTTTATATCAAGGAGTGATGGAACAGGTAACTTTGGTGAATCAACAAATATTTTTGGCAATACTTCAAGTGAGAATGGATATTGGATTTCTGATTTACTAATAAATCAGGCAAATAATTATCTAGCGAACAACGTAGAAATGACCCAACAATTATCGTATTCTCCTATCCCTGTAGAGGAAATTAAATATAGCTACAAATTAAATGGTGTTTTTTTCCATAAAAACGATTCATTTTATGAATGTTACTTCGCTCCAAACTCCTTAACCAACAACATTGGCTGTGCAATTAATATTTTCATATTTGCTGGAAGAAGTGGCAATGGTGCAGCATATTATGATGCGTGTTGGATAGGAGGTATTGAGTCATCATATTCTGATTATATAGCAAACTCTAATACATGGCATTTAACAAGAAGAGCGAATATTTTAAACCATGAAATTGGTCACATTTTAAGTTTAGACCATCCGAAAAGAAGCCCAGGCGGATTGAAGTCGACTATCGGGGGAACACAATATACAGATAACTGTAATGACACTCCAACTTTTATGGAACTAATAAACGATGGCTACTCGGACCCCTACCAATGGTGCAATGGAGAATACTCGAACAATATAATGGATTACAGTTGCCAATTAAGAGCATTTACACCTTGTCAAATTAATCAGGTACACTCTTATATTGAATGTTGTTTTACTAGTTATTTATACGGTAATTACCAAAACTCTCATGTTCAAATAAATAATTTTTCCGAGAATATGGCATATATAGCTGAAATTGTTGAGATCCCAACAGGAGCTTCGATAACAATTCCTAATAGTAAAAAATTATATATAGATGCACAGGAGCTTATAATAAATGGTGAATTTTTTGTCCCGTTAGGTTCAACTTTTGAATTTACACCTTATGGTTTATAACAAATTTTTACAATAAATAATCACAAACATACAGGGTTATGTAACCTTGCCATATATAATTATTACAGAATCCTTTTTTTATGGCAAAGAGGTGGATACTAAGTAAATGATACTGACAAAGTAAAACAACAAATACGATGAGGCAAATATTAGCAATCATTCTTTTAGCGACCTGTTCATTAGCCCATGCTCAATTGGAGTTTGCACCAATTGGTGCCGAGTGGTTCTACTCAGTGGGATTAAACGATAACCCCTATGCAGGATACCATCATTACGTATCAACTAAAGATACCCTTGTGAATGGAAAAACTGCACGAGTAATTACAAGTAATCGCGATACCATAATCACGCATGAGGATAATGGTAGGGTTTACTACCTTTTTAATGACAAATTCAGGTTGATATACGATTTCTCAGCCAAAGTAGGCGATACGCTTGTGTTTGAGTTTATGGCTCCTAAGCCCGAATCGTACATATACGACACCACCTATTATGTCGCCTTTGAGGTGGAGCGCATATCCAACTTCGATGAAGAGGGAGGAGGTATCCGGATGTTTTCCACCGTAGTAGTTGAAGTGGATAGCCTGGATTATGAACCTTTTAAATTCCTTGTTTGGGACACAAAATACACCTATTTTGAAAGAATAGGATACTACTACAATGGGCTTATCACAAAAATTAAATTACCTTGCGTAGGTGTTTCATCGGATCACTTAAGGTGCTACAAGGATGCAGACTTGAATTACATAAGTGAATATTGGAAGAATGAAGGAAAGCCCTGCGATTACAAATCACCAAACTCCATAATGGAAGTCAGGTCGCCATTTGAGCTAAACACATACCCAAATCCGGTTTACAACACAATAACCATAGAAACAAAGGGATTTTCCGGCTTGGGTTTACGAACGGTTAAGATATTTAACCAAACGGGTGTGCCTGTATTAAGCCAACGTTTTGATGCCTCCAACCCAACTATTGACGTATCTCACTTGCCCCCAGGCTTGTATCTTATATCTTTTTTTGACAACAATGGCTTATACTCTAACCCTAAAAAGATTATTAAAATATGAAAACGAAACTTATTATTTCAATTATAATTTTGACCAATGCAATGGCTCTTGCTCAAGACTTTTCGCTGCAAGTTAAGTTAAGCCAAGAGAATGCAACTAAAGCGCAATCTATCACAAAAAACCATGAAATGGTTGCGTTAGCCAAAAGGTATAAAAGCGAAGGGTTAAGTCCCAGTTATCCGAACTTCAAGAATCCTGAATTGGCTCTTTATTTTGATTTTCGGGGAAAGGGCAATGTTAACAATGCTATAAAAGAACTCACAGAAATGAAATTTTTTCAGGAAATAGTCGAAGAGGAACTTTTTTATACATTGTCATGCGATAGCCCTCTCCCACCCGTAAACGATGCTTGGTTAGTTCAAAATCCGAACTATGCTCTTGAGCTAATTAACGCAAGGTGTGCGTGGTCTATAATAAAGGGAGACCCATCTATACTTATTGGAGTTGCTGACACCGAATTCGAGATTACACACCAGGATTTAGCCAACCAGATAGTAAGCATTAATGGGCCTGTATCCGCTGGTCACCGACACGGAACACAAGTTGCCGGTGTTGCTGGAGCCCAAACAAACAATGGCATAGGCATTGCGGGTATTGGGTACAACTCCAAAATAGCTGCACAACGAGTGCAACATACAATAAACGAAGAGGGCAGAGCAAGGGCTTTTTCTGCAGATATTCGAGCTGCCATAAATGCTTTGTATGGTTCCGGAGTGCCAATAATTAACGTAAGCTGGTCTGGAACAGGACTTGAGTTTGAAGCAGCTGAGGAAATAACACAGAATGGCACTTTACTTGTTCTTTCTGCAGGTAATAGACCCTCTGATAGAAATCATGGAGCTATCGCAAACATCCCAGGTGTAGTTGTTGTTAGCAGCGTTAACTTTGCCAACCAGCATGGTCCAACTGGCCATGCTCACAACGAATGGGTTGATATTTGTGCTCCCGGAACAAATGTTGCAACTACAACTGTTAATAATGATTATCTAAATGGAGGAGGCACCTCGTATGCAGCTCCGTACGTAGCAGGTACAGCAGCTTTAATGTTAAGCATAAACCCATGCCTAACTCCATCTGCAATTGAAAACATGCTAAAACAAAGTGCTGCCCCAATTGCCGATGGGCATCTTTTCCATGGCCTACTCGGTGCCGGTAGGCTAAACGCATACGAGGCCGTTAAAGCAGCCGGTACTCGAAGTTTATCTTACACAACTTTAAGTGGAAATCAAAGCTATGGTGCAGGGTATGCCTTAAATGTTGCTTATACAAATATTGATTCAAATTCAAATATTACCCTTACAGCCCGTAACGAAGTAAATATCAGCATGTCATTCAACATGCCTTTAGGAAGTACTTTAGAAATAACAATTGACCCTGATGCGGTAAATACTTGCAACTAAGGGTTTGTTTGATAATCATTTACCCCCGACAGGGTTCAAAAATCCTGTCGAGGGTAAAAAAACAGAAAACACCCTTATTGCCGACGGCAAAGAGGTGGATACGAGAAAGATGATTCTGACGAAATAAAAAAAACTAAAATGAAATCAATAATTATCTTTATTATACTTATTTCGGCATTGCACCTAAACGCACAAAAAGCCGAAAAAAACATGGCCCGTCAGGTTGCAAACAATTGGGCTGCTAACAAAATGGGCTTGCCTAACAATATAATTGGAGAGCAACATGAATTAACACATAAAGCAGACACTACTTTGTTTGTATTTAACCTGGCAGACAATGGTTTTGTAATTGTTTCGGCAGACAAGAATACAAACCCGGTACTTGCCTATTCAAATACAGGATATTTAGACATGGAGAATATACCAATTGAGTTTCAAAGTTGGCTTGATTATTATACAGAAATGGTTTTGTACAATAGAAATATGAAAAGCAATAAAAAAACCATTGATAAATGGGACGATATTATTGAAGGTTCCTCTTTAAAAAGCTTACAAACAAATGTGCCTTCACTTTTTGAAAGCACTAGTTCATCTCGTTGGGCTGCTTGGGATCCATACTTCAATCAGGCGCCGGAAACTACTTCACCACAGTTTAGCAGAGGACATTGGGGTTGTGTGCCCGGAAGGTTGTCAGAACTTATGAAATACCATAAGCATCCACGAATTGGGATTGGAAGCAATACTTATACATATGATGGAATAACCATTTCTGAAAGTTTTAACCGGATATTCGAGTACGAAGAAATGCCCTACCGATTGACCTATTGTGGAAACGGACATCCTACATGTAATGATGGATCGTTTAATATTATTCCAGGTGTAACACAAAAAAACATTGATCAAGTTGGATGGTTGCAATATTTGGCAGGTGTTTCAGTTGGAATGAGGTGGTTGGGACTTAGAGGTGACCCTGAAACCATACCCGGTCATTTAAAAGGAACAACTGGCAATACTGGTAATTGGGCAGAAAAACTGGCAACCCATTTTGGATATTCTGCAAATTACGATTATTGGAATAATATTGCCATACAAAATGACACAGAGGGCTTCAAAATTAGAGCAAGGGAAAACCTAACAAACGGTATTCCTATCTTGTTTAGATATGAAACGGTAATTAATGGTGGTGGCCATGCAGTAATTATTGATGGTGTTGAAGATGATGACTTTTTCCATATTATATTTGGATGGGGAGGACATATGGACGGTTATTACTATCTCTTTTCAAGTGATAGCAGTAATACTCATGAACCTCGTCCACATATAGAAAAATGGGGACTCAACGCATGCTTCGATATAGTTCCCAATTGTCCTGATGTTCAAAACCAAACCTATGCAAACAAAACTGTAAATATCAACGACGGGTTCATCTTTGAAGCTATAGATAATGTAACGATATCAAACACAACAATCATAGGAAATGGATTGAATGGAGGTAAGGCTGTTGCGAAGGCTGCTAATTCAGTTATGATTACATCGAACTTTGAAGTACAGCTTGGGGCTCAGTTTTCAATTTATGTAGAACCATGTGGAAATTAGATATAAATAGAAAGATGAAACATATATCGATAACAATAGTTTGTCTTTTTGTCATTGCAACACTTTTACAAGCTAGTTTGCATGAGAAAAATTCTGGATACTCCAATTCTAATGAAGAAAACCCTCCATCGCTGCTTGAACCAGGCAAACGCTGGAACATTGGTCGTAATATAATAAACGAGTGCCCCATGAACCCCTACAACAGGTGGTTGACCTACTATTTATCTATAGACGGCGATACCACCATAAACGGTAATGCGTTTAAAATGCTTTATCAATCTAGCGATTCTCTTTTTGTAGAGAATAGTGTTTTGTATTATATAAGAGATGGCAGAAAAGGTGAAGTCTTTATCACCAATAATGCTATGGAAGAGAGTCTCCTATTTGATTTCAATCTCGAAGCAGGTGACACAATGACAATCCATATTGAAAACATTGATATGCCAAATAATATATTTATTCTTGTAGATTCTATAGGAATTATCACGTTAAATGATGGAAAAGAATACAAAGCACAATACATTTATTATTGTGATGACTATGAAAAAGAGGAATTGCTTAATTTCAAACAAACTTATAAATCTGATATATGGGTTGAAGGAATAGGTGCCCTAAAATACGGGTTCATTCCTCCGGTTACTATAACAGGAGGTAATGATGGAAAAGTTCTGCTGTGCCATTCCTTCAACAACGAATTGGTCTACCAAAACCCAGAATACAACACATGCGAAATGAGGACATCGATAAAAGAATCCCTTTCCTCCCCTATCCTGATAAAGGTTATTACCTTGGGCAATGGCTTGCTTCAATTAAACACTGAGGGCAGCATAAGCGGCACATTGAGCTTGTTTGATATTAACGGAAGAAAACTTTCTGATAATATACAGGTAAACGGCAGCACACAAGTACAAACGCACCATATCGGGCTGCATATATTCCGCTTTACCAACAAAAAAGGCCAAGTACAAACCGGAAAGGTTATGGTGCGGTAATTAATTTACCTCCGACAGGGTTTCGAAATCCTGCCGGGGGTATAAAAACAGAAAACACCCTTATTGCTGATGGCAAAGAGGTGGATACGAAAAAGATGATTTTAACGAAGTAAAATAACAAATCAAAAAAAAAGCTGCCCCGAAAGACAGCTTTTCTTAAAATGTATCATCAGCTTGTTAAATTATGTCTTGTATCAAAAATCTAACTTCTGCTTATTCTTTTTTACTCGGTATAGTTGAAGTTGGCAGTAAGCTTTTCAACTTGAACCATAAACTCGCCGGGCTCTGTTACCCATTCGATGTTTTTATTTACAAAGGCTAAATCTTCGGGCTTCAATGTAAACGAAACCGATTTTGTTTGCCCCGGATCAAGGCTGATTTTGTCGAACCCACGCAAGCGGCGAACATCGGGGGTAATTGATGCGTACAAGTCGGAAGTGTAAAGTTGTACTACCTCTTTGCCCTGACGGCTACCTGTATTTTTCACATCGACAGTTACGGTAATTTCACCGCCTTTTGTTAATTCTTCGCTGTTAAGCACAAGATTGCTGTACTCGAAAGAGGTATAGCTAAGACCATAACCAAAAGGATATTGTACTGCAAAGTCTGATTCATAATCGTACATCCCTGCCATTCTATCCTGTTTTTCTGAAGGTTTGTGGTCGTATGTTACTAATGAGTTTACATAAAGTGGATAGGTAAACGGGGCTTTACCGTTGGGGTTGTAATCGCCAAAAAGAACTTCGGCAAGGGCTAAACCACCGTAGTTTCCGGGCAAATATGCATTCACAACGGCTTTTGCGTGGGGCTCGATGGTGCGGATAATGCGCGGACGACCCTGATTCATAATGAGTATAATTGGCTTGCCAGTTTTAGCGAGTGCATTAGCCAGCTTCACCTGATTTTCAGAAAGAGAAAGGTCGTGCAAGTCGCCGGGTTTTTCGCAATAGCTGTTTTCACCCAATGCCAGAATAATGTAATCTACACCGGCGGCAGCCCTCACGGCAGCGTTGATGTCCACTTCTTCATCAGCCCAGTATGGAGCATCAGGCGTATAACGAACACCTTCGCGGTAAACCACATTGTTTTTGCCAATTTTTGCTTCTACAGCATCGAGTATAGTTGAATAGCCTTCAACAAACTCATCGATATTAGAACCCTGCCATGTATATGACCAACCTCCGTTAAGCGTACGCATAGAATTGGCATTGGGACCGCTTACCAATACACGGGCGTTTTTGCGTAAAGGCAATACATTGTCGTCGTTTTTCAACAAAGTTATCGATTCAAGTGCGGTTTGATAAGCATCGTTTATAAACTCTTCGCTACCAAATTTCGGATAATCGCTATAGTGCGTAACCGGGGTTTCCCATAAGTTTAGCTTGTGTTTTACATTCAGTATACGGCGCACCGCATCGTCGATACGCGACATGGACACTTCGCCTTCGTTCACTAACTCAACCAAATGATCGCAAAAGTCGAAATTGTAAGGAATCATAGCCATATCGACACCGGCATTAATCGCCATTTTCACGGCCTCTTTTTGAGAACTAGCAACGCGGTCGCGGGTATGTATATTGTCAATATCCTGCCAGTCGGTTACTACCAGCCCTTCGAAACCGAGTTCTTCTTTAAGTAGTTCGGTCAAAAGCCTGTAGCTTGCATGTACGGGTACCCCGTTTACTTGTCCTGAGTTTACCATAATAGTATGAGCTCCGGCTTTAATAACTTCGGCAAAGGCGGGCACATGGCGCTCGTGTAGCTCAATGTCGGGGATTAGTGCCGGAGTGCGGTCTTTACCCGAGTATGGCGTACCATAGCCCAAAAAGTGCTTGGGACACGATGCAAGGTAGTAAGGCGAACCAATTTCGTTGTTAGGGCCTTCGTAACCTTTCACTATTTCAATTCCTAATTGAGAGGCAAGGTACACATCTTCGCCAAAAGTTTCCCACATACGCGGAAAGCGGGGGTCGCGCCCCATATCGAGTACAGGCGAAAAGTTCCATGGGATTGCCGAGGCACGTGTTTCGTAGGCAGTTATTTCGCCACCACGACGAACCAATTCGCGGTTCCAGGTTGCGGCCTGACCTATTTGCTGCGGGAAGAAAGTAGCTCCTGCAGTATAGGTAGTACCATGAATGGCATCTACACCATAAATAATGGGTATGCCCAAACGGGTTTCATTCATGGCCACTTCTTGTAAAGTACTTACAATGTAATGCCATTCTTCAAGAGTACGGGCTTTACCTCCCGCGGTGTTCAATATTGAACCCAATTTGTAGTCAACAAGAGCCTTGCGCACCAAATCCATATCGAGCGTAAGGGGCTCCTGAGTATGATATTGGTTGGCACCAACAGTAATTACATCGAGAGTAACCTGTGCCATTTGCCCCACCTTTTCTTCGAGGGTCATTTGAGCCAGAATCTTTTCCACTTCGGGAATACGTTCAACGCTTGATTTTTTTTCGGCTGTATTGCAAGCCCAAAGCAACATAACGGGAATCAGGAAAATAAGTAGTTTTTTCATTGTCTTTAATTTTCTATTTTGTTTAAGTATATCTCTAATTCTATGAAACTAGTCAAATGTGCTAATTCATTTTAACGTTTGCCAAAATACTTCATCAAGTACTCTCCCTGTGGCATTATCGGGTGGCACAATTTGCATTAAGCGACTTAGCGTGGGTACAATATCTACTATTTCGACATTTGAATTGTTTGTGCCGGGTTTTACAAACATGCCATAAAATATGAGTGGAATTCTGTTTTCGGTGGTGTAATCGACCTGATGGTATCTGAATGTAGGATACCAGCCCTCTTCAAGAATAAGTATAATGTCGCCCGAACGTTGCACCGAGTAGGAGTTTTCAACTGCCTTAAACCGCTTATTGTCGAGATTGGCTGTTTCAATAATACTCGCCGAAACAGCAGCCTTTATGCCTGAAAACTGATTCAGAAAGAGAGCTGCTTTTTCACGCATTTCAGCCAATGATATCTGGTTTTGCTCAATGAGTCTTCGGTTTAAATAAACCTGTTCTTCATTATATGCTACAATCCACTCTCCCACTCCATAATTCACATTCAAATACGAACGCAATAAGGCCAATGCACTTTGTGGGTTAAAATCACCTGCATCGAAATTGAATTCATCTTTCAACACATTCACCGGATAAACCGAGGTGGATGCCGAGGTAAGAAAAACCAGGTAGTTGTCTCGACCTAAAATTGAATCGAGATATTTCAACAAGGAAGCAATGTCGCTGTCGATGCGTAAAAAGATTTCCTGCATTTCGACCGACGAAGGATGAAACCACTTGTTGGCATAATCGAGTGCCGAAAAAGTGACATTCAACATATCGGTATGCTCACCACGTCCAAGTTTTTCGTTAGCGATAAGTTGCACGGCAAAATCGCGAATAAGGCGGTTTCCAAAATAAGTTGCTTTTATTATTTCAAGCGGGTGTTGTTGGTCGCGAGCAACACGGCTCAGCTTATACGGAAAAGTATTCCAACGTTTCCAAAATCCGGTTTCGAGCACATGATTATCGACAAAACTGGCTTTATAGCTTGTTTTTGGTAACAATAATTCCCAGTCGCGTTCGAAATAAGTTTCGGCCATTTTCTTTTCATTGAAATCGAAAATCCAATCGGGAAACTGTTTCAAATAGTACGACGATGAAATCATGTTTCCATTTGTTTCGTCGTACCAAAAAGCACCATTGGCAGCATGACCGGCCGACATGATGGCCGATTGAGCATTGAGCGCAACAGAGTATACCTTCGACAGTGAATTGCTTTGTTGCTTCAAAGCATCGGGCAAATTAAACACTTTCAGTTGTTTGGCCGACATATTCCCTCGGTCGGAATCGCTGCCCAGTGTTAAATAGTAGTCGTCGTTGACCGAATGAATCACATTATTGGTAAGCGGACTGTACCATTGATCGGCCACAATACCATGCACAGAAGGATAGGCTCCGCTATACACCGTAGCCATCATAGTTGATGCTTTGATGTTATGGATATCGGCACGGGCATTGGTAAATACGGCTCCACCGTTTACCAACCTTTTGAAACCATCGTTCTGAAAAGTGTCCCAGTAACGGTTGATGTAGTCGGCTCGCATGTGTTCAACGCTAATGCCTATTACCAATTTGGGCGGCTTTTTATCGGCTTGTTGCCCGTAGGAACTTAAAAATATAATTGTAAGAA
>SKHV01000003.1 GCA_007116765.1 Prolixibacteraceae bacterium
ATGGTTTTTGGTTCCATTGAAAATTCTTATGCCATGGGAACAGTAACAGGTGCAGGTAATTATGTTGGCGGCCTGCTGGGTGGAATTGGTTCCGCTAATGGAGATGTAACTCAGGTTGATAATTGCTATGCTGAATGTGCCGTTACAGGAACTTCAGCAACAGGAGGTTTGGCCGGATGGGCAAGTAACTCAAGCATTCAAAATAGCCACTCCGACGGAACCGTAAATGCTGTAAATCATGCAGGTGGACTTTTAGGTTTAGTTAGCAATATAAGCATAGATAATTGTTTCTCAAAAGGCGAGGTTAATTCAATCGGAAATAATATTGGCGGCTTATGTGGAACAAGCAATAATTCAATCATCCTTAATTCAAACTCTGCATCGCAGGTAATTGGAAATATTACTGTTGGCGGATTAGTAGGGAATATCAATAATTCGACAATTGAAAACTCATATGCAGCAGGCTCAGTAAGTGGAACTGGTAGTGTTGGTGGCTTATGTGGGATTTCCGTAGAAAATTCTACCATTAAAAATTCGTATTCTTCGGGCAGCGTTACAGGCAGGGATGAAGGAGAAGATGCGGGTGGTCACGTTGTAGGTGGGTTGGTAGGTCATCATAGCAATTCATCAATAGTTGACTCTTATTCCACATCGGAGGTAAATGGAAATAATACTGTAGGCGGGTTAGTGGCGGGCAATATCGATGATTCGGTAATTGATAATTCATATGCAACGGGTTCTGTTAGTGGGACTAACTTTGTGGGAGGACTTTGTGGTATTTCTGGCGAAAACTCAACTATAAATAATTCATTTGCACATGGCAGCGTACATGGCAACGAAGGCGTTGGTGGCTTAGTGGGCAGAAGCCATCTAATTTCAACCATTCAATCATCGGGCGCAAGCGGAGATGTTTCCGGAAATAACTTAGTTGGTGGTTTGGTGGGTATTAATGTTGAGAATGCATTTATCAGAAAAAGCTATGCAACAGGACATGTAAGCGGGTTGAGCAATGATGTTGGTGGTTTGGTAGGTCTAAACCAAGATGATTCATCAATAACGGAGAGTTATGCTACAGGTAATGTTGAAGGGGTTGATCAAGTAGGAGGTCTGGTAGGTGCATTGGATCACAGTAGTAGCCTGGAAAATTCATACAGCAGGGGCAATGTTACCCGTACTTCGGGCGGTTCGGGCAATGTGGCCAGTTTTATAGGCTTATCGCATGGTTCAGTATATAATTGTTATGCTACAGGGAGTGTAACATATACAGGTGCAGCAAACCAACCCTCCAACAAAGGTTTTGCCGGACATGCAGATGGTGATTATGTTGCAAACTTTTTCGACGAAAACACCAGCAAACAAACTCATGGCATGTGGGCTGCCAATAAAACAAGTACCGAAATGCGAAACCAAAATACATTTACAAGCGAAGGCTGGGATTTTGTTGGGGAAACGCAAAACGGGACTGATGATATTTGGATCATCGACACCGATAACAACGATGGATATCCTTACCTCTCGTGGCAATATTTCAAGCCTAAAGAAGATGTTGAAATATTTGAATGGCCAACAGCAAGCGAATTAGAATGCGGCCAACTTATAAACGATGTTGTCCTTAGTGGGGGCAGTGCATCGGTAGAAGGGGATTTTCATTTTACCGACATAACAAGCAGTCCCGAAGTTGGCATAGGTGAATACGGAATAGTTTTCATCCCCGATGATACTGAAAATTACAAACGGGTATTTGGTGTCATTACTGTTGTGGTAAACGATAATGTACCACCGGCCATAGTTTGTGTGTCAAGCAGGAGTATAGAAATGGAAGAAGGGCTTAGTTATTACACCGTAAGAGGTGAAGAGTTTGACCCAATTGATGCATTTGATGAATGTGGTATTCTAAGTATCCTGAACGACTATAATAATTCTGAAACTCTATCGGGTGAAGAATTCCAGGCTGGTGAGCATACCGTTACATGGACAATTACCGACTATGGCAACAATACAGAGTCTTGTAGTTTTACACTAACTGTAAATGTGCAAGTTGGGATTACCGATTTTGCCGAGAATGGATTTCTGGTTTATCCAAATCCGGCAAATGATAAGATAAGTATAGATTTCCCAAACACTTTCAAACTGTCTGACATTAAAATAAAAATATCAGACATAAATGGCAAAACCATTAAAAATATTGAAAATATATCAAAATCAAAACTTGAGATTGATTTAACAAAATTATATGAAGGTTTGTATTTTATGGAAATACAAATGTCGGATAAATTACATATCTCAAAATTCATCATTGTTAGGTAAAACTGTTTGGTGAAGGCATGGCAAAGCTACCTTTTGCTATATTTGTACCATGCAAACGCAAAACCCGAAATATTCCGAATTGATAAAGCAAAAAGCTGCCGAACTGGGTTTTGAAGCCTGCGGAATTGCCCGGGCAAGAAAACTTGCTGAAGAAGAAAAGGGGCTGAAAGCTTATCTCGAAGCTAATTACAATGGCAAAATGGCTTATATGGCCAATCATTTCGATAAGCGCCTTGACCCTACAGAGCTGGTACCGGGGGCAAAGTCGGTTATTGTGGTTTTGCTCAACTATTTTCCGCGGCAAATGCAAACCGGGAGCAATGTGCCCCTTATTTCGAAGTACGCCTATGGCACCGATTATCATTTTGTGGTGAAAGAAAAACTGCAGCAACTTTTCGATTTTATAAACAACGAAATATCGCCGGTGAACGGTCGTTTTTTTACCGACTCGGCACCCGTGCTTGAGCGTGCATGGGCAGTTCAAGCCGGGCTGGGATGGATTGGCAAAAACGGTTTGTTGCTGAATAAGCAGTTGGGATCCTTCTTTGTAATTGGCGAAATTATTCTTGACATGGAAATGAGCTGCGACCAACCTTATGCCGAAGAACATTGCGGAAGCTGCACACAATGCCTAAGTGCATGCCCCACTCAGGCACTGGTTAAACCCTACGTACTCGATTCTCGCAAATGCATTTCTTATCTTACCATCGAACTAAAAGACGATATACCTGAAGAATTTCGGCCAAAGCTCATGAGGCGTGTTTTTGGTTGCGATATTTGTCAGGACGTGTGCCCCTGGAACCGGAAAGCCAAAGCACATAATGTTGATTCATTGAATCCACATCGGCAATTGTTAGAGATGAGCAAAGAAGAATGGAATACGCTCAGTGAAGAAGAGTTTAATGAATTGTTCCGTAAATCAGCCGTGAAAAGGGCAGGTTATAAAAAATTGATGAAGAATATTTCATTTTAAGTTTTTTATTTTTAATGTTGCATATGATTCGTATTTGGTGTAAATTTACACCATAAAAATATAAGACGATGCCTAGACAAAGTATATCTTTCTCGAAACCAAATGATGAATGGTTAAAAGCTCAAATAGCCAACGATGAATACTCCAGCAAAAGTGAACTTGTCAACGATTTAATCAGACAGGCCCGAAACCAACAAGCACATATTGATTGGATTAGAGCAAAACTGGAAAAATCCGAAAGAAGTGGATTTACAAGCAATACCAAGGAGCAAATCTTGAAACAGTCAAAGTCTTTACTAAATGGCTGAATATAGACTGAGTAATGCAGCCAAAGAAGACCTAATCCGCATCCATCATTATGGGGTCGAAAATTTTGGAATTGCTCAAGCTGACAAATACTTTGATAAATTATTTGATTATTTTGAAATCATTGCTCTAAATCCGTTTTCTTTTGAATCAGTAGATTATATTAAACAAGGTTATAGAAGATGTCCTTGTGGCTCTGACACTATATATTACAGGGTTAATGATAATATGGTTGAGATAATGGCAATTGTTGGAATGCAAGATTTAAGAAATATACTTTGAATTTTTTGGAAAATAAATACGAATATCCACGCTCTTCTTTTTCTTAAAAAATATTTCACTTTAATTACAACTATTTGGCATCTTATTTGTCTATATTTAGTGAAATATTATTTAAACAGAATGCGAAATCTTTTTACTACTATACTTTTCCTGATTATTTCTTTCCAGGTTTTCCCGCAACGGGGTGCTTTAATGGGATATATACGCGATGCCGATACCGGTGAGGATTTAATTGGGGCAACCGTTTTTGTGGAACAATTAAGCACAGGGACAATAAGCAACGAATATGGTTTTTATTCACTTAACCTGAATAATGGCTTTTATACTTTCCGTATTTCGTTTTTAGGCTACGAAACGCAAACATTTACCTTATCGATTGATGGCGAAATCACAAACAATGTTCGTTTAAAGCCGGCTAGTGAGCAAATTAGCGAAGTTGTCGTGAGCACTCGGGCGGTAAACCAAAACATAATTGGCAACGAAATGGGTACTTTTCGGCTCGACCCGAAAATAATAAAAGCCATACCTGTTTTGTTGGGTGAACAAGATATATTGAAAACCATCCAACTAATGCCGGGTGTTGCTTCGGCAGGGGAAGGGGGTACCGGGTTTTTTGTGCGTGGAGGGCAGGCCGATCATAACCTGGTTTTACTCGACGATGCTCCGGTTTATAACCCCACCCACTTACTTGGTTTTTTCTCGGTTTTTAATTCCGATGCCATAAACGACGTAAAGCTTTACAAAGGTGGAGTCCCGGCTCAATTTGGGGGCCGTGCTTCCTCGGTACTCGATGTGCGTATGCGCGAAGGAAACTCTGAACGCTATGCCGCATCGGGGGGTATTGGGATTATTTCGAGCCGGCTCACAGTTGAAGGGCCTTTGTGGGGAAACCGGAGTTCGTTTTTATTGTCGGGCAGGCGCACCTACGCCGACCTATTTTTACTTTTTGCTAACGACGAGCAGCTCAGGCAAAGCAAACTTTATTTTTACGATTTGAACCTCAAAACCCATTTCGACATC
The DNA here is from genome assembly GCA_007116765.1 of Prolixibacteraceae bacterium. GTDB lineage: Bacteria > Bacteroidota > Bacteroidia > Bacteroidales > Prolixibacteraceae > Roseimarinus. Next base: position 4,889 of record SKHV01000003.1, read on the forward strand.
GGTGAAAAGGACAGGCTTTATATTTCGGGGTACATGGGTCGCGATGCACTAAAAACTTCGTTCTTTGGTTTCGACTGGGGCAACAAAACAGCCACGGTACGCTGGTCGCATATTATTTCTTCAAAGCTATTCAGCAATACATCGCTCATTTATAACGACTATGATTATGAAACAAAGGCCGATCTCGATTTTGCTTTTAAGCTGAATGCAGGCATTGTGGGCAGGACCCTGAAACAACGTTTTACTTATTACGCCAATACAAACAACACCATTCAATTTGGATTTGAATTGAACGACTATCTTTTTAAACCCGGAAACCTTGAGTTAGTCCCGCTTGACGGGGAAAAACAAGAATTCAACGTGAGTGAAAAAATGGGGCTCGAAAGCGCTGTATACATTGCCAACGAGCATAAAGTTTTACCGGAACTCACGCTGGGTTACGGGCTCAGGGTGTCAAATTTCACCCGCAGGGGACCGGGTACCGAATACAGTTTCGA
>SKHV01000162.1 GCA_007116765.1 Prolixibacteraceae bacterium
ATTTGTTGCTTCTTTTTCTATCGTGTTCTTTAAGTTGAATTTTACGTAAACGAATGGTTTGTGGAGTTATTTCAACATATTCATCTTCCTGTATGTATTCCAATGCTTCTTCTAAACTAAACACAATAGGTGGAGCCAGTTTCGATTTGTCGTCGGAGCCTGAAGCTCTCATGTTGGTGAGTTTTTTGGTACGTGTAATGTTTATGGTTAGATCATCTTCACGCGAGTTCTCGCCAACAACTTGTCCTTCATAAACATCGTCTCCAGGTTTTACAAAAAACTTGCCTCGGTCTTGTAACTTGTCGAGTGCATATGCAATAGCAGTGCCTGTTTCGAGACAAACCAACGAGCCGTTGTTTCGTTTTTCAATTTCGCCTTTAAAGGGTTGAAATTCAATAAAACGGTGCGACATTATTGCCTCGCCCGAAGTGGCAGTGAGTACATTGTTACGCAGGCCTATAATTCCACGCGATGGGATATGGAACTCAATTAAAGTTCTGTCGCCTTTTCTTTCCATACTTAACAACTCGCCTTTGCGGCGGGTAACAAGTTCAATTACTTTTCCTGAGAAATCGTCAAGCACATCAATTGAAAGTTCTTCAACAGGCTCAAATTTCACACCATCGATGTGTTTAATAATAACCTTAGGTTGTCCAACCTGTAGTTCGAAACCTTCGCGCCTCATGGTTTCAATAAGTACCGAAAGGTGTAGTACTCCACGGCCAAAAACATTCCACGAGTCGGCATTGCCTGTTCCTTCAATTTTTAATGCAAGATTTTTCTCAAGCTCCTTGTTGAGCCTGTCGTGTATGTGTCGTGAGGTTACGTATTTACCATCTTTTCCGAAGAATGGAGAATTATTGATGGTGAAGAGCATGCTCATTGTAGGCTCGTCAATAGCAATTGGTGGGAGTGGTTCGGGGTTCTCAATGTCGGCAATAGTATCGCCAATATCAAAACTATCAATGCCAACCACTGCACAAATATCGCCCGCGTAAACTTCTGATACTTTGGTTCTGCCAAGACCGGTAAATTCGTTGAGTTCTTTAATTCTTGAACGTAAAATTGAACCGTCTCTTCGGCAAAGACTAACTTGTTGGCCTTCGACCAAGGTGCCGCGTTGTAAGCGTCCAACTGCTATTCGACCCAAGTATGGCGAAAAGTCAATCGACGTAATTAAAAGTTGAGTATTTCCTTTTTCAATATTTGGATTGGGGATATGTTCCAGTATTGCATCAAGCAGCACAATAATATTATCTGTTTTATCTGTCCATTTATTCGACATCCATCCATCTTTTGCCGAACCATAAACTGTAGGGAAGTTAAGTTGATCGTCGGTGCCGTTGAGGTTAAACATGAGTTCAAAAACCATTTCCTGAACCTCCTCAGGGCGGCAGTTAGGTTTGTCCACTTTATTGATTACTACAATGGGCTTTAGACCAAGGTTTATTGCTTTTTGAAGTACAAAGCGGGTTTGTGGCATTGGTCCTTCAAATGCATCTACTAATAAAAGGACTCCGTCGGCCATGTTCAGTACGCGTTCCACTTCGCCACCAAAGTCGGCGTGACCCGGAGTATCGATAATGTTAATTTTCGTTCCTTTGTAGTTTACCGAAACGTTTTTCGATAATATTGTAATTCCACGTTCGCGTTCCAGGTCGTTGCTATCCATAATAAGATCGCCCGGTCTTTCGTGGTCTTTGAATAGTTTTCCGGCTAATAACATTTTGTCAACCAATGTAGTTTTTCCGTGGTCAACGTGAGCAATAATAGCTATGTTTTTTATTGTCATTTACGTATAAAATTAATGTGCGCGCAAAAGTACTTCATTTCAGCTTATTCTTATTGTGTTTTGATGTTTGTCAAGGTATATTGAATGATGAAAAAACAATTAGTTAACACAGCATTGAGGCGGTTTGATAATTGTTTAGATTTGAACGATTTGTTGAAGTAGGTGAATATTAAAAGTTGGTATTAATAATACCGAACATTGATGAATATTTATTTTAATCCTAAGTGAGTTATACGGTTTATATTTCTGCAATATGTCGAAAAGCTTGCTAAAAAAGCTTGATTCCTGCCGACAAAAGATAAACGCGGTTGGCTGCGCTGTATTTACTTTCATTCGCCAGTACATTTGCACTGTTTTCAATTCGGGCATCGAGGGTAATAAACCAAATATCAATTCCGGTTCCCAATTGCCATCCTGTATAACGTTGATTTAAATCGGAGTTTCGAAGATCGCTAATTTCGGAGTAAAGAGAGTTCGCGGTAACATAGGTTAAAACCGGACCTGCGTACAACCTTAGGTTAATCAACTCGCGGCATATTACTTTAAAACCAAGCAATAGCGGTACGTCAATAGTTTGATATTCGAAGTTGGTAACACTTGGTATTTGAACTGACATATCCCCAATCGGCTTAATTATACCCCCTTTTGTGTTGAAGTAGGCTTCGGGTTGGATAAATATTCTGCCTGCATTAATTCTTACAAAAGCTCCGGCATGATAACTGGTAATATTCGACTCTTCGATGTTTTGTACCAAAACTTCATCGAAGTTGGTGAGCATGCTTGAACTGTTTGCTCCATATTTTATACCGATATTTATTGCTCCCTGGCTCCAGAGTGCCAATTGAAGCACAATTAATAATATTGTTATGGTCAATTTCTTCATATCGTGTAAACTTCACTGTAAAAGTAAGAAAAAATGAAGAAATAATCTTAATCAATTAACATACAAATAAAAAAAGCCGTGGCTAGTGCTACGGCTTTTTTTTACTTATAAATGTTAAAGGCTACTAAACAAACTCTTTAAGTGTGGCTGTAAGTTTTTTCCGAGTAAAAAATATTCTGCTTTTAACTGTTCCTAATGGAAGTGTTAAGCGCTCGGCTATTTCTTTGTATTTGTATCCGTCTAAAAACATTTGAAATGGAATTCTATATTCGTCTTCAAGCGACGAAATACTTTTTTCAATTTCGTTTGACGAGTAAAACGATTCTGGCGATGGGTACACCCTGTCTTTTGCTATTTGCAAGTGAAATTCACTGTTTGATCCACTCAGGCTGTTTTTCGATTTTGAGGCCTTCCTGTAATCATTAATAAAGGTGTTTTTCATTATTGTGTAAACCCACGCTTTAAAATTTGTGTTTTCTGTAAACTTATCCTGATAGGTCAGAGCCTTTAAAAAAGTTTCCTGAACTAAATCGTTTGCTCTGTCAATATCCGATGTGAGGCTTAAAGCATAATATTTTAAACTATCTTCAAGACTTAATAACTTCTGACTAAATTGTATTTTTGACATAACTTCAAGGTTTTTTTGGGTAAAACTTCAATACAAATATACAAACAATTAAAGATAATAGCATCTTTTATTCTTAAATAATTGTTAATTATCAATAATTGGTTTTTATTGTCATATACGTAATCATTAAATATAATGAAATAAATGCAGAAATCATATTATTAACCAATATATTATGTGCGGCTTCAGGAATAAATAATATGCATTTCATATTATGCGATAATAAAGTATATTTTCATGTCTGTTAAGAAAAAGACAATCGATTTGAATTTTGAGTTCAATTATTCGATAACTGGATGTGAATATTACACCTTTTGAAAACTTGAACAGAGCCTATTAATTTTAAAACAGATAGTTAATCCAAGAAGTTTTGTTGATGTTTTTATGCTGGCTATATATAAAAATAAAAAGATGTCAATTTGAAATAGAATAGCTTATTTTGTGCTGTCCAAATAACTAATAACCTGAGTTCGGTTATAATTTCCTAGCTCAGATTGAATTTTTTATAGATTTTTTTTTACTAATTTTTACACTGTTGTCCGGTAAAAAAAAATTAACCGGGTCAATCTTTTTGCAGACTAACCCGGTTGGTTACCTTTGAAGATACGAAGCAACAATTGTAACCATGGGTAAAAGTAAAAATTTTAGCGGACAGCCGATCTTTAATCAGCTAATAAAGTTCATTGACAAAAGTGAGATCAAGAAAATAGCGAAACATCATGGTGCCGAGCGGTATGTAAAGAAATTCAGTACATATAACCACGTCATCGTGATGCTTTTCGTTGCCTTTGAGGGCTACCATTCAATAAGGGAAACTATTTTGGGGTTGTTGGCCAACGCCCATAAGCTATCGCACCTTGGTCTGTCCTATCTGGTTAGGCGCAGCACTTTTGCCGAAGCAAACCAACGACGGTGCAGTCAAGTTTTTGGGGATATCTATATGGGTGTTTATCGTAGACATGCTTCAGTTTTAGCGGACAGCCGGTTGAGCGATGCAGACCTGAGACGGCTTTATATCATGGATTCGACAACGATATCGCTGTTTAAAGACATTCTGAAAGGGGTTGGGCGCAACCCCAAAGAAGGCAGGAAGAAAGGCGGGATAAAAGCCCATACGATTATCAAGGCCAGCGAGAATGTACCCTGCCTTATCCGTTACAGCGAAGCGGCCAGGCACGACCACATGTTCCTCGAAGAAGTACTCGGTCTGGCGCCTGGCTCGATAATCACTTTCGACAAAGGGTATGTCGATTATGCCCAATATGAAGGGTTTACCCAAAACTCGATTTGGTATGTGACACGGCTGAAAGACAATGCCCTTTATGAAGCCCGCAAAGAGTTATATATCCCAGACGATGCCGATTCCGGTGTCCTGAAAGATGAAGAGGTCATTTTGTATTATGGCGACAAAAAGAAACAAGAACACCGTGCTAGGAGAATAGCTTATTGGGACAGTGAAAATGAGCGCCTTTTCGAGTTCATTACCAATAATTTTGAACTATCGGCCGAAAAAATTGCCCTGATTTACAAGAAACGCTGGCAAATAGAGCTTCTGTTCAAACAGCTAAAGCAGAACTTCCCATTGAAATATTTCCTGGGCGACAATGAGAATGCCATTGAGATACAAATATGGACGGCCATGCTTGCCAACCTGTTGATAACCCTTGTAAGGAGCCGACTCAAACGCAAATGGGCATTTTCCAACATGGTGTCGATTATAAGGCAGCAATTGATGAACTATATCGACATCTATCGCTTTTTGGAAGACCCCGAAGGCAGTTGGCGCGAGATAATAAAAGAAAACAAAATGAAATATCAAAATTCGCTATTCCCCGAAATAGAGGGGGCTTACTTTTGAAAATGAAAAATACAAATACTGATTAACTGTGAGTTAAAAACAAAAACTTATAGATATTCCGGTTTACCGGACAACAATGAATGTTTTTAATGAAATTCGCTTTGAATCTAAAACAAGCGCGTAAACTTTCTTGGAATTGCAGTTTGAAACCTCATAGGTTCTTTGGTTATGGGGTGATGAAAGCCCAATACACGCGAATG
>SKHV01000010.1 GCA_007116765.1 Prolixibacteraceae bacterium
AAATGCATTTTCATCATCATAACCACACAGATATGCAGACATATGTATGCGATTGGCCATGTTAAGCTTAAAATGGTAGAAATAAAACGGGGAATGGGCATATCCGGAGTGAAGAAGCGTACCCTTGTATCCCGGCCCCCAGCGGAGCTTTTCCCTTCCGAGCCCAAGCTGAAGATTTTTATGCTTAAAGTACATATACGCTTCAGGAAGAGTAAAATCAACTTCAGGACCCGTTCTGATTGGTGACCTGTGTCCGGAAAAGAATCGTTCGTATGCGATTTCCTCAAAATTCTCTTTTTGATCATCAAAGCGGGTTTGAGGATAACCTTGTGACCCATATCCATTGAATCTGACCCTGGCAAATAACCAAGGTGTTTCAAACTGCCCTGCAGCATCAACTACACCAAATCCCATTGCTCTATTTTGATTCTCAAAGGCAGTTATGAGGTTGACGTCAAAAGAGAGTGTCTGATCATGATGTGAAAATTGGATGGGTTGGGAGCGGTTACTTTTAAAGGTACCGGGAAGCGACAAAAACAGGGGGTCATCTGCAATTGTCAAATGGATTGAATCCATATACTCACGGCTAAGCTCGTATCGGTTTATGTGACTCAGGGCCGGAGCGGAATTAACCGAAATGGAAAATGAGATAAGCAGAAATGTAGATTTTACAATCAAAAAATAAGGATTTTTATGCATGTAATCATAATTCCCTTTTGATTTGGTAGGGACAGTCCTTGCTTGGGCCATTATCCACGAGCATATTTATAAAATATTTTTTTTATTATTGTTGGCGAAAGGCGAATGGTAACCCTTATTATGATGTTTTTCACAAAATCAGAAAAGCCTATGAAACCTATCTTTCTTTGGTATCGAATAATCGCCAGTTCATGTACAAGGTGGCTGAATCCTCGTTTTTTGAAAAAATCGCCATTCACCGGAACAGCATACAGAACCGCATCGACATTTGCAAATTTATACCCGTTTAAAAGCATCACTGACCACAGTGCGTGGTCCTGAGCTTTTTTGAAAGGCGGGTACCCTCCTACAGCCAGGACTGCTGACTTTCTGAATATTGCTGCTGCGTGACTTACGGGGCTTCTGGTTCGGGCAAAAGTAATTAATTCTTCGTGGGTAAGAGGAAGTTTCCTCACTGAAACAGTTTTGCCATTTTTATCAATCTCTTTAATAAAGCCGCTGCTTACTGCTATGTCTGGATTTTTTTCCATGAAATCAAACTGTATCTCAAGGCGCTGAGGCATTGATATGTCGTCTGTATCCATTCGTGCCACAAGATCGCAACTGCAATGTTTCATTCCTTCATTGAGCGCCTTTGCGAGACCGGCATTTTTTGGAAGAGAAACTACTTTTAACTTGTCACCAAGTTTTTCTTTCCAGTCGTGAGTGATTTTTTCAAGTTCGGTGTTTAGTCCGCCATCCTTAACAAGTACGATCTCTTTCGGTTTCAATGTCTGGTGATCCCAGATGCTTTCCATGGCAGACTGAAACAATTGAGGTTTTTCACCATCGTATATTGAAATTAAAACTGATATGCACATTCTCTACCCATAATCTCTTGTTGATTGTATCGTCTGCATATTCATTGTGCTATGTATGCCATTCCATGATCGCAGGGTTGAACTCTTCACCTCGCCTGCCGATACAGGAACATCCTTGCTTGCCTAAAATACAGACCTGATTAGTTTCAGCCATAAATAGTTTGCAACTCATTCTCTTTTTTACTACATCTCAAGTTTCAGCACTGTTCCATTACTCACAATTCCAAGTCCATTCGGTATAGCCTGCGAGCTCCATCATAAACAGAATCAAAGAATATACTTTTTCCATCGGGTGAAAAGCGAGGATGCAAGTCACAGCGGGTTTCGCCATTATATTTAAATCCGTGGAAAAAGTGCCCAAGCTCACGTAGTTCACCGGTTTTCCAGTTACAGAGCATCAAGTGTTGCATTCGTGCCTTATCAGGATAGGTGTCTGTTACAAACCAATCCTTATAAACATTAGGGTGACCATCCCCATATTTTTCCAAAGTACTGGTGGGGAGCTTGCTGAAAACACCTGTGTAAATGTCGATTAGCCAATATGCATCTATGCTATCCGGCCCACGCAAATATCCCAATATGGTATCATTATCTGCCCAGAAACAGTGGCTTACCATTTCATGGTCTGAGAGGATTTTTAGCTTGTTGCCAGTAAGATCACCCAATAGAAGGCGATCAAATTTTCTCTTTCCAACGTAATAGCGGTGCAGAAAGATAAACTGTTCCCCTGAAGGAGATATCATTATGTGATTAACTTTGTGGTATGCCTCTGAAAAACGAATGTCATTTCCACATTTAATGATGTCATCTAAAGAATATAACAGCGTTATTTCCGCTGTAGCATAGTTTACCAGCCATATCCCATCATTTTCAGTCTGCTTAAGTTCTGCACTGGTTAACTGTGCAACATTACTGTAGCCATAATCTGGACGAAGAGCCTGTAATCTGCGATAATTCAAAGAAAGAAAAAAGTCCGTTTTAAAGGAATCTTGTACCGGCAATTGGAATGCTTTTATCTCTTTTTTGTGCATTACAGAAAAAACTCTGGAAATGTACCTGTTGGATTCTTCATCATAATCATTGTAAATGAACAGTTCGTCATTGATCCAATGTGCTCTTGCACCTTGTTGCCAGTTATAAGCCCTTGTGGGTAGGGATAAAATGATCTCACCGTCATCCAAAGAAAACACACCCAATTCTATGCTCACTTTTTTAAATTGGTTTTTCCTGGTTGTAGGATAGCTACTTATGTAGGATAACATCAAAGATCCGCTGCTATTTACAGGCGATTTATCATAATACCCGAAAAAAGTTTCCTTTTGAAGTTTTGTAATTGCCTTAATGGGAAATGTTGTACAATGGACATGATTCTTTTTATTTGTTATAAATACAAATCGTGAATAAACATATTTCACCGTATTTTTAATAAGGGGTATTTTTGATAATAAACGGGCAATATTTCTTTCAGATGCTTTATAGTTACTGTTCAAATCATCTCCAATATTTTTTTGTAATAATTCTGATAATTTTTTGACATAGTTTGAGCAGAAAATTTATTCTCAGCTGTATTACGAGCTAAATCAGACACATTGGGAGAAAAAAGGTCACTGGTGTTTTCCAAAACATTAGCCAGGTTTTTCTCACCTCTGTCTAATCCAAAAAGGTGACATACATCTCCAGCATCTTCTGCAATTTCTTTATGGGATGGGATATCTGAAAGAATAACAGGAAGTCCCGATGCGATTGCTTCAAGAACAGTATTGGGTAAACCTTCTGAAAATGAAGATGAAATAAAATAATCAGCAAATGATAAATATCTGTATACATCAGACACATTACCGGCAAAGTGAATGTTTTTTGTTTCACTCAATGCTTCTAACTTATCTCTTTCAACTCCGTCTCCAAGTATAAGCAGTGTTCCTTTTTTACTTTTGCCATACTCATTGAAAGCTTTAATTAGAAACTCCATGTTCTTTCGCTGGATCAAACTTCCGACAGAAACAAACACTGGTTTAGTAAATGTAAGTGGTTCACCACTTTTTAGCATAGTGTCACTTGGCAAAAGCACTCCGTTTTGAATTGGAGTTGCCTTTACCCCATGCTTACTCAGCAAATTTGCAATTGTCTTTGAACAAGCCACAACGTGTTTGCATCTTCTCATCGCTTTAAAGTGCCTGTTGGCCATGTAACACCCTTTTAGGACACCAAATTTCATCTTGTAATCATCAATTGGATAATTACGCGATGTCATTACCCAGGGTACAGTCTGCTCAATATCTGACAAAATCGTATCTGCACGGAACCCATGAGTATGAACAATGTTGGGTTTCAATTTCAAAATCAGGTTAGAGACCACTCTTTTAGCCTTTAGAAATCCTTCAATACGGGATAAGCCAACAGCACGTAAATCAACCCCTAAATCACAAAAGTCATTCCATCGGCTGTATTCGGGCTCTGGTGAAAGGGTTAAAATATGAGGACTAAAAATGTCTTTATCAAGATGTTTTATTAGATAGTAAAGCTGGTTTACTGGCCCTGTATGATTTAATGTCGATACAACATACAATAAACTAATTTTCATGCAGTACCCTTCTTTTGTAATTGTCTGAGCCAAATAGTACTAAGCACAGGAAAAAAATGACATTGGAATTTCTCAGCGGATTTGCTACAGCCATACCACCGATTAAAAAAATGGAGATAAAAAAACCATACAGGGTGAAAAAGTTATACGATTTCAGCAAAATTATCTTAAATCCCATGACAATCAATGAAATTATAAAAGATAGCACTACCGATAAAAAAAGGACTTTTCCTTGCATGTAGTAAGTTATGTACCCGCTATCAATTGTACCAAACACTGCTGCAGAGTTTGTTAATGTACCGAAGGGATAATTTTTTGCCTGAGCAAGAATTGCCGGCCATATGACTGTTACCCTATACATAAATGAATAATCCTCAGACAATCCTCCTTGCAGCCGTGTAAAACGAGTAAAGCTGACTTCCGAGTTAAACCCAAGTTCGGACAAAAGAACAAATGACAGCAGTAACAAAAGCACTAACAATGGCAGTCTGAAAAAAACCCCCTTAAATCCCATTAACGGTAGCGAAAGTAGTAATATCAAAATAACTGCAATAAGAGGAGCCCGTGAAACAGTAACAATGAGCATTAATAATGTGAGTGCACCAAACATGAGATAGTGCCTTTTTCTTGTACATATATAGTGGCACCAGAAATAAATGAATGACAACAAGGAAAATACCGCCAGGGCTGTAGTGTTAATGAACAGGCCACTGGCCATAGAGGTGAAATTGGAGTATCTGCTTTCATAAATTGTAAAGGGTAACAGATATCGCTTAACATTGAGATACTCAGGCAAAACTCCATAAAAGATTAATGATTGGGATAATCCAACTATCAAATTCAACACTAAAAGATAAATCATCGGTTTTTCCAAACCGGACAACAAAGTCTGATACTGCCCTCTATACAAATGGTGAAATGCGATCAAAGGTGCCCAGTACGTAATGGCCCTGATGCTGCTTGAAAGAGAGGACACGCCAAAATATACCACCCCCAAAATTGGCATGAAGATTTCGAGTGAGGCAAACAACAGTAACAATGCCAGAGGTAAAAAATTGCATTTATTTATCTGATTACGCAATGAAATAGCAAACAGGCACAGAAACAGAAATGCAAATGCAAACAAATCTGCTATCCGGAGATTGAAGGACCCAATGGCCAATCCATATGGTTCAAAAAGTATCAAAACTATGAAATAAAGTATGTACATCTTACTT
>SKHV01000341.1 GCA_007116765.1 Prolixibacteraceae bacterium
GCATAAAGGATTGACGCAATAATTACAAAAACAATGTATTCGCCTATAATGATAAAGCTTCCAAAGGTCATAAAATGTGCCCAGGTGCTTTTTGCAATCACAACAAACCACAACCAGTTAATAAAGAAAATTACCAACGATGAATATACCAAATGAAACCCCATTGCAATGAAGAAACTTCTTGCAGGCTTTGATATCCATGAAATATACCTGCTTTCAATTTTATTAAAAAAGAGGCCATTGGCGAAAAGCGACAAACCAATGCTTACCGAATAACCGGCATTCCAAAGGTAGTCTGCTAAGGGCAATTTCACTGTTTGAGCGCCAATCCATAAAAAGATATTGCCAATCAATATCGAAATGATCGCAGCTGTTATCAGTTGATAAACTAATTTTTGTTTCTTTTCGTGAATCGACATCGTATTGGAATTGTGTGGTTAAAAGTAAGCATTGGCTATTACATATCAAATAATTGCGTTTTATTATTTCGCCGCGCACTGCTCAAGCATGTAGGCACAATGCTCTTCTCCCCAGGCGGGAAGCAAGCTGTTCCCGGTTTGGTTGCTTGCGAAAAGGTTTTGGGCTTTTTCCAATAAGGGTTTGGCTTTGGTTGGGCCGCCTCCAAACTGTTCGGGCGTGTAAAAAATGTTGCACCCTTTAAGGTAGTGCGCACGCGGATTGTCGGGGTTCAGTTTTTCGGCAATTGTAAGGGCTTCGTCGGCCATCATCGAGAACTGATAAGCACTTCCATCGTCGCTTATGCGCATTTGGTAAACAAGGCCTTGTAGTGCAAATACTTCCGACTCATTTTCGAAGCTTTTTTTCATACGATCCAATACTGACTGGGCTTTGTCGAGAATTGGGCTTTTTTCGGTAATGGACATGCTCTGGTTAAGAAGCAGTATCGAAACGTACGAGTACGCATGGTAATAAGCCGGCAACCATTGGTCGCTTTCTTTAGCTGCAATGCGCTCAAACTGGTTGGCAACAGCAGTTAGTTGGTCAATACTTTGGGCTGTGTACATCTTTTGGATGTTTTCGGCCATAACTTGTTCATAATCCGATGCAAACATCGGGTGTAGTGTTCCAAAGAACAGGATGGTAATGATGAAAATTTGTTTCATAGTTTTGTTTTTTAAATGGTTATGATTCAAAATTGATTCATTTCTATTTATATTGAAAAAAACACTTGCTCAACTGTTGGTTTTTGACGATGAACCGTAAAAATCAGAAACTCAGGAAAAGACCCACGAAAAAGAAGCGTTTTGTGTCCTGCTTTATTGGAATCAATGTGTAATTTCCCTGTGCATCGGCAATTCCCGATGGGCGGTAGCCAAATACATTATCGCGGCCAAGCACGTTGTTTACCGAGGCATACAGCACCGAGTACCGGTTGCCCAGGAAAAAGATATGGCTTAGGTTGAGGCTCAAATCGCCGTACCAAGCTGTGCGTCTGTCCATAAATTGCCCGGTATTCGGGTTATTGTACCGTCGTGCCGATGCGAAAGTGTACGAAGCACCAATTTGTGTGGAGATTTTGTTAATCCAGTATTTTCCAACCGCCGAAAAATTGTGGTTCGAAATGAATTCGGGTGTAGTAGCTCCGGGGTAGTTGCGGTACTTACGTTCGGTATCAACAAACGAGTACGTGAGCCAATAGTCGAGGTTTTTAATGCTTTTGCGGTCGCGCCAAAACAAGTCAATACCGGTTGAATACCCATAGCCACTGTTCGAAATGTTTTGCGGGTAATACTCGTTCATCCCTTCCCAAGTGATGAGTTTTTGGTAGGTTTTGTAATAGCTTTCGGCCCTGAAAAGGCGGTTTTTCACGCTTCCGGCTTGCCAACCGGCAATGTAGTGCGTGGCATTTTCAAAATCCAACTCAGCATTGAATTTCAGATAATCGTTCTCGGGGTTTTGGTAGTAACGCCCCCATGCAGCCGAGAACTGGCTGTTTTTCGATGTTTTTACGGCCATTGCCAAGCGTGGGGCAAGGTTGGCGCGTTTCATCAGCGAAGCGTATTCGGCTCTTATTCCGGGGCGCACGGCAACGTATTTCGAGAACTTGATTTCGGCTTCGACAAAAGTGCCCGGGGTGTGGTCGGTAAACTGAAAATCGATATATGAAAGTTCCGGGGTCTTTATCGCTTGTTGATAATCGGTGTAGGTATCGCTGATCCCGTAGGTCAATACAATCCTTTCAGAAAGCTCGTGCACCATAGCAAAGCGGGCTTCCATGGTCAGGTTGAGTGTTTCGATGTGGTTCCCGGCCACTACAATTACATCGTTTTCGTAGGTGCCCGATATGCCTGTGCGGAAACAGGTTTTTTTGCCTATGGCATCGCGGTAGCTTACGTTGGCATAGCTGCTGTTTCCTGTGTTTTCTATTGAAATTGCTTCGTGTTCGCCGTTTGTAACTTGATAAGCCAAATCGCCCCGTTCGTAGGTAGCAAAAGCTTTCAACAGACCTGTAGATGAAGGCTTGTAGCGGTAAGTGGATGTAAGGTTAATGGCTTCCACAGGTTTTGTCCAGTCGATATAACTTTTTACCAGTTTATGAAAGGGCTTCATGTTCATGTAACTTGCCGAACCCATGACCGAACTGTTTTTCATGGCTTTGGTGTAATTCGCTTCAGCCCCTATGGTCATTAGCGAAATGCCGGCAGTATTTTCAACAGCAACACCGGTTGAGTTAAGCACCAGCACCGACGAAAGTGCCTGTCCGTATTCGGCCGAATACCCGCCGGTGTTGAACATCACGCCTTCGAAAAGCGAAGGGGCGAAACGGCCGCGGGTGGCCACATCGGGTGTTTTCGAGTAGTAGGGTTTTGCGGCCAGCAATCCGTCAATGTAGGTTTTTGTTTCGTAGGCATCGCCACCGCGTACCAGCAGACGACCATCGTCGTTGGCAGCCTGCGCACCGGGCATTGTACGCATGGCGGCCATTACATCGCCGTTGGCACTGGCAGTGGTGTATATGTCGAGAGGTTCGAGTATGGCCGCCCGTTTTTTATCTTCAACGGCAAAGGTGCCGGCGGTAATGGTCACTGCATCGAGGGTATTTACGCTTTCGAGTAAAACAATGATTATCTCAACATCGCTTGTTGCATTGATTGTTTTCGACCAGGTTTGGTACCCTATTAAGCTGGCCACCAGATTCATTTCCCCTTTATCGGGAACAGTAAATTCGAATATCCCGTTTCGATCGGAGCTGGCACCGTTGTAACTGCCTTCGATGTAAATGTTTACGCCCGTGAGAGGCTCTCCGTTTTTGTTTTGCACTGTCCCCGAAATATTAATTTGTCCGGCCACTGGCAGGAAAGAAATAATAAGTACGAATAAAATTTGTGTTTTCATGGCAAAGTATTGTTAGAATACTCTGCCAAAACTGCGCTGTTTTGATTGTATTGAGAATTAAATGATGCCGAAGCGTAGGAAAAAGGAGTTGAGCTGTATCAAACCAGCCCTAAAAGCCCCTTAGGGCTTAAGTGGGAGGTGATTGCAAGTTCGTTGGCAAGCTATTGCTTGTGTGTTGGTTGTGCCGGTTATTGTTATTTGAATTTCTTTTCAATTAGTAAGCTGGCAATAAACCATAAGATTAATGAAAAAAGATAAATAAGTATCCCATAGATGGTGCAGATCATCGTAACTTTTATTCCTCCAAATACCAGTGTTGGAATAATTTCTTTGCCTATTTGTGTGGCATCTTCAATTGCCGAAAACATGGCAGTAAGTCCAATCATCTGACCCAAAATTCCGGTTATCAGGGCAAATAAACCCATTGATTTTCCGTATTCAATTTTCCGCAACATTTTTTCTTTATCAGTTTGTTTGGATGTAAAAGCAACAACAAAATGATAAACCATCCAGGTAGTAGTAATGATTAATAAAACTGTTAAAGCGCCCATGAATTGAGGTCCGCCTTGATAAAATAAATCTTTCATAATGATTTTTTTTTAGATTAATACTTCTGCCAAATTACATGGGAAAACGAAATTTATCAAGGTCGAATCCGGTTCTTAAAGGGTTGTTTATCGACACTAAGTTGTAATTTTCAAATTTTTAGCGAAATTAGCCCGAATAAATTGAAAAAAATGAATAAAAAATCAAAAAATCCGTATTATCATATTGCATACTGGATTTTAGTAATACTCGTTATAACTTTAGTTTTTGGATTTTCATGGGGAAATAAAACAGCAGCATTTTTCTTTGTTAGTATGCTTCTCCCAATTGTTTTGGGTACTTCTTATTTTTTCAACTATGTACTTGTTCCCAAATTCTACCTTACAAAAAGATATGCAAAATTTGCATTCTACACCTTTTGTATGGCTGCTATTTCAGTTTATATTGAAATGTTAGTCCTGGTTATTTCGTATGTTTACCTTGTAAATCTTAGTTTTCAGAGCCTGAATCCGAATGCTGCTCAGATTGTTTTATTGGCTGTAATATTGTATTTGTTGGTGTTTATTGGCTCTTTTTTATTGATGTTGAAACAAATAGCAGAAAACCGACAGGTTATTCATCAGCTTATAGCCGAAAAAGAGAAAATGAAGAAGCCGTTTCTTGAAATAATGTCCAACAGAAAAATAACAAAAATACCATATGACGACATTGTTTACATTGAAAGCTTATCCGATTATATTAAAGTTGTTACTGTAAGCGACCAAATTGTAAGCAAGGAGAAAATCAGCAATCTGTCCATAAGGCTACCCGATACTTTTTTAAGAATTCATCGTTCATTCATCGTAAATAAAGAAAGAATAAAAAATATTTCATTTGATGAAGTCATGGTGGATGATGTGCTTATAGCAATAGGGCGTAGTTATAGAAAAGCGGTTATAGAATCCTTTTAGTTTTGTTTATATAGATGAGATTCTACTCAGCCCTATATTCCTCTGCTTGTTAAAAGCCCCTCAAAAACTCATCAGCCGGCATGCGTTTTTTTGTTGAATAAATGAAATTTTTTCAGTGTTAATCAGTCGTTTTTAGTTCTAATTTAACATATGCTTCATCTTCAATAACTATATTAATATCATGCTCAATATAGGCTTTTCTATGATAAACACAAGTAGTGTTACCTTTACTGAGATGTAAAAACACAAAGAACTTATATCCTATATTATCGAAAACCTGAATACATTATTCAGTAATTCAAATGTTGTAATAAAATAGATGTTTAAATTTTATTTGGGCTTGTAAGGAGTTTATATACAAAGGAATATGTAATGGGGGGGTAGTACTCTATAATATAATAAATTTTTGTGAAAAAAACATTGCAAAAGAAAGATATGATTATTATCATTGAAGCGACAAAAAACTAGAACGTGCTACACTGCACCAAGTTTTCAGGGGAGA
>SKHV01000206.1 GCA_007116765.1 Prolixibacteraceae bacterium
GCCGGTACGCTTGTGTTGGTATTCGAAAAATTGAATTTGTCCCAGTCCATCAAATCTTCGGTGAAAAAACGGTTGAAAATTGATGGCATTGCGGGGTTGTAAGTGTTACTTCTTCTCATTAATGTCATGGCTAAATCCTCCTATTTTTAAGTTAAACATTCAATCTTTTTGTGTTTCTGTTCAATTTTTTTCAAATTGAATGCCATGCTGTTGAAACTGAAAAATTGTCATTTTTAAGCCGATGAAATACTTCCCGAAGTGACTTTATGTCGCTACAAATCAGATTGATATGACATTGTTGCAGTTTGCATGCATTTCAGCAGCCCGATTAAACCAAGTTCACTCAGTTTAAAAAAATGATGAAAAATGTCATTTTTTTTGGCCTTGAATTGTGTGCGCCCGATAATAAAATTATATTTGCACTTGTAAAACAGACACATTATCAGAGATGAAGACCTTTAGCAACACTTTTTTTTACTTTTATTATTATTTCGGTAAAAATATCGGAATCGAATAATTGTGTGGTAAAGGCTAAAAAAATACAATTAGAAGGGTTCCGAAAACGGAACCCTTTTTTTGTTTTAAAAATTATACAAATGAAGATTACAATTGTAGGTTTGGGTTTAATAGGCGGCTCAATGGCTCGCGACCTTCGCAAGGCAGGCTTTGCCGATGAAATAATCGGGGTGGACAACAACGCTGTCAACCTGGCCCGGGCACTGGAGCTGGGATTGGCCGACCGTGGTGCAAGCCTCGAAGAGGGCGTACAGGAAGCCGACATCGTGCTGCTTGCCATCCCGGTCGATAAAATAGTTTCGGTATTGCCCGTGATACTCGACTGCATTGACCCCGCAGCATCGGTTACCGATGTTGGTTCCACCAAACAACTAATTTGCAAAGCAGTCGATAATCACCCCCGCCGTGGCAACTACGTGCCCGCGCACCCCATGTCGGGTACCGAGAACTCAGGCCCCGATGCTGCGGTAGAAGGACTTTTTGAAGGAAAAATATGCATCATTTGCGACCAGGAAAAATCGAAACCTCAACACATTGCATTGGTTGAGAAAATGTATCATGCCATGGGTATGGACATAGCCTACATGAGTTCCGACGAACAGGATCACACCACCGCGCATGTGTCTCACCTGCCTCACATTACCGCTTTTGCCCTGGCCAATGCTGTATTGGCAAGCAACGACCGCAACATCATTTTCGATTTGGCCAGTGGGGGCTTCCGTTCAACGGCACGTTTGGCAAAAAGCTCGCCCGAAATGTGGGGGCCAATTTTTAAACAAAATCAGGGCTACGTGGTTGAATCGCTTGATCTTTTTATTAAACACCTCGAAGAATTTAAACAGAGTCTTATTAGCAAGGACGATACGCACATGTATGAATTAATGCAGAATGCGAACCGGATACGTGAAATACTCAACGGCGAGAGCCAGAATCTGGTGAGGAAGAAATCGACAACCACGAAACTTTACACGAAATAATAACAGTTAACAATAAACATATGACACTAGATTTAGACATTTTACCATTAAGCAGCTGGATGCCCGAAACACCATACCCGCTGCTTATTTCGGGGCCTTGCAGCCTCGAAACCGAAGAACAATCGCTGAGCACCGCCCGCGAACTTGCAAAAGATAAACGTGTGCACGTGATACGCGGTGGAGTTTGGAAACCCCGCACACGCCCCGGATCTTTTGAAGGAATAGGCTCAATAGGACTCGAATGGCTCAGAATGATACGCGAGGAAACCGGACTCATGATGGGTACCGAGGTGGCCAACGCTCATCATGCCGAAGAATGCCTCAAGGCCGATATCGATGTGTTGTGGATTGGCGCCCGATCAACTACCAGCCCTTTTGTGATACAGGAAATTGCCGATGTTTTGAAAGGTTCTGATAAGGTGGTGATGGTAAAAAACCCCATGAACCCCGACCTCTCTTTATGGATGGGAGCACTGGAGCGCCTCAACGCCATGGGATTGAAAAAACTGGTGGCCATTCACCGCGGATTTTCACCATTTCAGGAAACCAAGTACCGCAACTATCCGGGCTGGAAAACTTACATAGAACTGCGCCGCAGCATGCCCAACCTGCCCATTATTTGCGACCCCAGCCACATAGCCGGGAAACGCGAATTTGTAGGCGAAATTTCGCAAAAAGCTTTCGATATGGGTTTCGACGGGCTGATGATCGAGTCGCACATCGACCCATCGTGCGCGCTGAGCGATGCCGCCCAACAGTTCACCCCGTCCGATTTAGCCAAACTTATCGATAGGCTGGTTATCCGGAAACAAACATTTGAAGATAAAGAATATGGCAACAAGCTGGACCAGCTCCGCAGCCGCATCGACGTGCTCGACACCGAATTAATGGAATTGCTTTCGGCACGTACTGAAATTGTGGATCAAATAGCACTTTACAAAAAGACCAACAACGTAATGGCTTTGCAAATTGACCGCTGGTCGCAAATGATGAACATGCGCTTGAATACCGCAGAAAAGCTGAAACTGAACGAAACTTTCATAAAAATTCTTTTCCAGCTAATTCACGAAGACTCGGTACGCCAACAAACCGAGTATATCGATAATTTGGAGAAATAGAAAAAATGATCGCGAGACTGTGACATTGATGTCTTAGGCTTTAGATATTATACTCCATCTGACCCCTTGTTTAGCGTAACGCAACAAGGGGTCAGGTTTTTTTAAACCCATGCACGTAGTTTCAAAAATCAGGAATAAAACACAACGCTGCAAACGAAAATGCAACTTTTAGAATACATTTTATTTTACTAATTTTACAGAAGAAAAAGAACAATTATGGCAACAGTAACATTAAAATACGATGCTCGTGACGCAAAAGCACAAAAAGCCCTTGAATTTATATTGTCACTTGGCATATTTGAAACAACTAACACAATCCCTGCACTCGACAAGTCGATAAAAGAAGCTAAAGAAGGCAAAGTGTATAAATACGATAGTGTTGATGATTTCTTCAAAGAAATATCTTGAAGATGTACACAATCCTAACCACGAACCGTTTCTAAAAAGACGTTTTAAGGTGCAAAAGACAAGGTTTGAATCTTTCTTTTTTAAAAGAAGCAATGGCAACTCTAGCTGAAACAGGTAAACTGCCGAATAAATACAAACCCCATAAATTGTCAGGTAAATATTCAGGGTGTTGGGAATGCCACATCAAGCCTGATTGGCTTTTAATTTGGCAACAAGATGATAACATCTTAACATTGCTGTTTTTAAACACAGGGTCTCATTCTCAATTATTCTGATAATCTAATCATGCGAGTCGGAAAGTATTTTCCAAACCTTGTCTGGGCAAAGGCAACAAACTATTGCATAAGAAAACTCTTCATGTATTTCGACTATAAAAATGCTAATGGACTAAACAAAATTTAGTAGTTTTGATTCCTGTTGAGTGAACTAAACGATTCTGTTTGCGCACACTTATACCAAAACACTATTTGAAAAGGTTTCGTTTTGCAACAATAAATTAAAAAGACAATTTGAAATGAAGTTAGCCATTGGAGTGGATATAGGGGGAAGCCACATTACTTGTGCCGCTGTTGACCTTGAAAAAGAATTTTTGTTGCCTCAAACCATTACCGAGGCCGATGTGGACAGCAACATGAGTGCCGATAAAATATTTGAAGGCTGGGCAAAAGCACTGCATATTTGTATTGAAAAGGCAGGCGATGCCGAACTTGCCGGTATTGGCTTTGGAATGCCGGGTCCTTTCGAGTACGATAAGGGTATAGGCCGCTTCGAAAACAACGAAAAATTCTATGGTCTCAATGGTGTAAATGTGGCAGAAGGCTTGGCCGCAAAACTCAATTTTGAAAAGCCCCTGCCGCTCCGTTTTATGAACGATGCTTCGGCCTTTGCCTTGGGCGAAGCCTGGCAAGGCAGCGCTGCGGGTTATGAAAACAGTGTGTCAATCACACTTGGAACAGGCTTTGGTTCTGCATTTGTAAGCAATGGTATCCCGGTAGTCGATGGCGAAACCGTTCCGGAGCTGGGCTGTGCATGGCACCTGCCTTATAAAGAGGGTATGGCCGACAATTACTTCTCCACGCGCTGGTACATCAAACGCTACCACGAACTTACCGGCGAAACCGTTTCCGGAGCCAAAGAACTAGAAATGAAAACAGCATCGGGCGATAATATGGCAAAAGCGGTTTTTGAAGAATATGGAAGCAACATGGGCGAATTTTTCAGTCCCTGGCTTAAAAAATTCGGAGCAAACATATTGGTTATTGGCGGAAATATTGCCAAAGGATATAAACTGTTTGGGCCGGCATTTGAAAACAAGCTGGAAGAAAACGGTGTAGATACTGTAATCAAGCTTTCAAAATTAAAAGAACATGCGGCAGTAATTGGCAGTGCCCGCATGCTCGACCCTGTTTTCTGGGAAAAAATAAAACCGGTTTTGCCTAAAATGTAAAAGTATTTTTAATGTATCCTTCGTTCTTATTTTTCTCACATTAATAATTCGAGTCGAATAAAATTCTCCATACCTTATCGGTGCATAATTGCCAAACAATTACGTACTCACCTTTGGCATCGGGCATAATCCATGTGCCAATTTCGAAAACCAGTTTGCTGTTTATCGGCTCAACATGTATAGCTTCGAGTTTTGTGATATTAAAACCCGGATCGGCCATATATTGGTATGCATCTGTTACCTTGTGCCTGCCAATTCTCAAATCGTTTCCACTTTGATAGTAATACACCGCATTAGGCGTGTACAAGTTCTCAGTAAATGTTTCAACATTGTGGCTGTTCGCCCCATTGACCCAATCAATCCGGCGTTGTTCCAAAATATCTGAGTCAATGATTGCTTCGCTGCTTTCTACAATCATTTCAAAAAGCCTTAATTGCTCGTTGTCATGTTCCTCCGAAATTACAAGGTGCTTAAAATATTTTCCGCTTGAAGAAGTAAATCCACCAATCTCATATTTTACTTTACCGGCAGCATTTACATTTTTATCCGCAAATACAGTATATTCAGAAATTGTCCCGTATTCATTTCTGAATTTTCCATAAAAGGTTTTTATACCGGGTTTTCCCTGTATTACATTTCCATTTTCAAGCACTAAAAAGGCATTTTCTATATATGCCTGATTAATAACTTGAATTTTTCCATTAAATAAATCGCTCCACATATTGCCTGTGGAACTTTTCTCATTTGCATAACCGAATGTAGTACATACCGATACACTCATTAACAACAAGATGATTATAATAACAGTCGCCTTCATTTCAATTCTAGTTTTTGTTGTTTATATATAGAATGACAACTATCTAATTAAATTCCCGTAATAC
>SKHV01000181.1 GCA_007116765.1 Prolixibacteraceae bacterium
CACCAAATCAGTTTCACTTATCGTATCGGTTTGAACTACATTAATAGAATTCGTGTCATCTTCATCGTCCGGATCACCGGTGTCTTCATCGTCTTCATCGTCAGGGTCATTTGGATCTTCCTCATCATCCGGGTCGGTAGGCTCCTCTTCCTCTTCTTCTTCGCCACAAATATTATTAGGGTCATAATATTCATCGGAATTTGAGAGAAAAATTTCATCTATAAGAATTGGAATTCCTCCATTAGACCAAAAACCAACTATGTAAATATTTTCAGGATTTGCTTTCACCAACTGTCCATCAACCACTTTGCACATGTGCTGTAAATCAATGACAAACTCTGTACGGTTGCCCACCTCATAAGCGAAGGGTGTTGACCAGTAGCTGGGTCCATCAAAAATCCTGAACGAAGCACCACTGGTGGTTCGCTGTTTCAATCGAACTACCAAATACCGGTAATCAGATAAATCGATACCATTTTGATATTGCCATCCGCCAAAACCCCATTGCCCGGTTATAAGCTGACCGGTTTCTTCGTTAAATGAACCGGTTTCCCATATCGAAGGATTAAATAAATCGTTGGTAAGCGGGAAAACCGTAACCCTAATTTCAAAATCGATGGTGTGAACATCGCCAAGTTTTCCTTTGTAAGTTGCAGAAATATTTGTTGTTCCCAATTCGCGGGCAACTATTTGCCCGTTTATAATTTCAGCCACTTGGGGATTTGAATTGATAATGCTAAGCTGCGATCCTACATTTTCAATACTTCCATCTTTAAAATGTGCATTAATTATCAGGGTTTTGTTATTTCCCTTTATCATTTGAATGAGCTCAGTTGGCATCGAAAGACTATCAAGTGCCAGCTGATCTTCGGTGAAACCGCTAAAGCTCGGGTCGTAGAACATGTCTTCGGTGAATACCTCTTCGGTAGTAAACCAGTTAACATCCACAAATCCACCTCCCTGTTCTGTAGCATAATTGAATATTGCGAATTTATTTCCTGTGAAAACCGAAAGGTCAAATTTCATATCTAGTGTAGTCCCAAACTCTATGTAGTTTTCGTTATCGAGGCTGTAATAGAATTTGGCTTCACTATTTCCGTAATTGGCAATGGCTCTGAGGTAAATCACCGAGTCGGCTATGGCATCGCCAATTTCTTCCTCTCCATTGTTGTTCATTATCAAAAGGTGTTCACCATTACGAACACTCACACCTATGTAAGCATAGGGATCTTGAAAAACGGCTAGTCCGGCTACATCGCCTTCGAGCATATTGCTGATATCCACTTTTATTGTACCGTACGAATCAATGTCATCGGAGTGATAGCCGAATATTCTTTGAGTTAGCGTATTGCGCGCTTCGAGAAAATTATCGACTACTCCTACAGTGTTCAATCGCAAAGACCCCGGATTATCGAACAACGACCACATTGTATTGTCGGGATTATGATTCCATCCCCACTGATGTCCCAGCCTGTAATTCCTAAAATTGTCGGTTGTAGGTAGAACGGTAATGGGATATTCGCGCCCCACATCGGGTTTGCGATAAGTGGTAACTCCTACTCCATCAACCCCGATTTCGGGCCAGCCATCGACCCAAATAATGGGTTGCAAATTGGGCAAGCGGCCAAAAGCGCCTTTGTCGTAAAATAGCACAGTCCACCATTCACCTGTTTGTGTTTCTACAAGAGCTCCCTGATGAATATTATCGTCAGCCAGAAGCAATTTTTCTTCATATGAACCATAAATATTTTCTGAACGGAAAGCCACTTGCGAAGCCGGCCAACCACCATAGGTCGCATATATATAATAGTAATCGCCTATTTTATAGAGTCGGCTTCCTTCGAGTCCAGAGTCGGGTTTTTCCACAACTATCTCATCATTTCCAATGGGTTCGAAATCTTCATCCACCTCTGTAATTCGCAACTGGTTAATACCGTGAACTATGTATATTTTACCATCGTCGAATAATAAGCCCGGATCGTAATACGATTTTGATAGCTTTTTCATTTCCCAATGTCCTTCAACATCGCTGGTGGTGAGCAAATAACTTCCTTCATCGAGTGTGTTAAAAAGCATATAGAAAGTGCCTTCGTGGTAATCTAATGCTGTAGCCCATTGTCCGCGTGAGTAACGGTTTTGCCCGTTGAGCAGGTTGTAAGCATCGCTAGACTCTATCAATTGCAGCGGGTTGTTTGCATATTCCCAGTTAACCAGGTCGTACGATTTTAAAATGGTTGCTCCGGGAAAAATGTGCATGGTGGTACTCACCATGTAGTACACATCGCCCACACGTACCACATCGGGGTCGGGAAAATCGGCATGAATAAGCGGATTTGTATAGGTTCCGTCACCATTATCGCTGAGCGAACGTTTTTCAAATTCGGGATATGGATTATTTTCCAGAGCATACTCCTGATACCAGTGATAAATTGGCCACGGACAAGCTTCGGGGTCATTAAAAAAGGTGTAGGGTTCTCCCTCGGCAGGTGGCTCGCCGGTAAACTGTGCCAATAAGTGAGGCTCGGTAAACAGCAGCCAGCTCACATTGCCGGTTTCGTCCATTATTTTTTTGAAATTGGCACCAAAGCCTTCGCCTCCGGCAGTTCCGGTAATACCTTTACCCCACGACAATCCATAGTGCTCGGGTGCCCAGTCCATTTCGGTAATTACCACCGGTGCAAAATCGGCCACCGGTTTAACCTGTTCATCCCATTCTCTTTTGAAAACTTCGTACCCATCTGCACTTCCAAACCATCCCGGATAAACATGCACAGCGTATCCGATATTATCACCTTCGATGGGGTTTACCGCGAAGCCTTTGTAATGTGCCTGGTAGCCCGAGCCGGGTATCCATATCATATTGTGAAATCCGTTCTCGCGGCAACGGTCAACTATGGGCTGAAAAATATCCACCAATACATCAAAGTGGGCCTGAGTGTTAGCTCCTACCGATCCATCAGCCAAACGGATATTAACCGGTTCGTTTGCCAGTTCGAACATAATTTCGTGACGGTTCTTTATTTTGGGATGGTTGGAAACTACGTCCCAAACTTTATAAAGATACTCTGCATAATCATAATCATCTTCGACACCAATTACATGAGGCGCAACACCCGGAGGACGCATGATTACATACAAACCTTTCGAGATGGCATATTCGGCCATAGGAATAAATACCTGATCGAGATATCGTTTGAAACGATTCATGTTAAAACAATTGGGTAGCTCGTGAGCATCGGGTTGGCAGCCGGGAGTGTTGCTCCAGTATGGATCCATGTGTAAACGCACAAAATTCATCATCCATCCGGCTTCAAGTATATCGTCAATCATTCCTTGATTATAGGCTAAACATCCTTCTACATCGTAATTGTTCCATTTTGTGCCTCTTTCGTTAAACCACGGGCTATAGGTTTGAGCAAAACCATGCAGCAATACTGTGTTTCCGTGAGGGTCTTTCAAATGCCTTCCTTCGGCATGTAATGGCGGAGTTGGCATGCCCTCCCAGGCACTTGCCAAATTTGAAATAAAAAATAAAATAATAAGGTTTGTAAAAATTCGTTTCATAGTTCGATTTTATTTAAGAATGCTTGATTTAATTTAATGACTCAATGTGAGTGTACTTTCAGTATTAATTGATAAAATTAGAAATAATCAATGCGAAACATTTTAGATTATAGATAATCGTTTTTAAGATTCAGATATTAAACAATTCTGATATCAAAACTTCTTTTGTGACACACATACCATATCTAGCAGATAATAAGCACATAGGAATAAAACGCACAGTATCTAATTATTAGTTAATAAAAAAGCTGCCCCAAATAATCGGGGCAGCTTCGTTAAAACAATACTCACTATATGAATTTGCTATATTATCCTATTATAAATTAAAAGTGTACTATTCAGGTTTTGCATCATTCGATTTAGTGGCATATAAACCAATTAAGTTACCGGTAAATCCGCCAGCTACGTTAGTCGACAAAATGTCGCCTGAAACGGTTCCCCCTAAAGTGGTGAAGTCTTTTCCGTTTGTTGAATAGTTAAAATCATAATCGTCTTCATCGGCACTTACCTGCAAATGAATGGGTTTACTAACATCGATTTTAGTGCTTGCTATAATTGTAGATTCGCCACCCTCAGTACGCTGAAGCAACAAATAGTTTTCGTTGCCTTTTTTGGTAATACCAAAAACATAATTAAACCTTTCACTTTGATAGCAAACAATTCCTGCCAAATCGTTTTCTGAATCAGGTTTATAGTTCATTACAGTAGTTGCTGTGAATGTTTTGTGCATTTGTCTTTTAAACAACGAAGAAATTGGAGCCACGGCTTTTATATTGGTTTCGAAAGGTTTTACTTGCAAGCCATTGCGTGTAACCGACATAAAGTCTTCACGTGGTCCGCGCATACCAATCCAGCGATAATCCAGCTTATCGTTTTCAAATTTCTCGGTAAAAGTAAAGTTGCCATTAGGGAAAAAACCGTCTTGTCCGGTTTTATTTTTCACACCTTTAGGCATTTTCAATTTTGGTTCGAATGGAACAAGTCCGTTCACAAACACAGGAAATTCACCACTCCAGTCGACCGGCAAAATAAAAGTTTCACGGCCAGTATTTACCCTGTCCTTTTCGTTAGGACGAACGGCAAGAAATACAGCATATAATTCGCCATCGGGGCCTTCAACCATATCGGCATGTCCTGCCCACTCCACACGGTTTGCCCTGTTTGGGTTCAAGTAGCGTTGAGTCATTATTGGATTATTATCTGCCGGAACGTATGGGCCTCTTGGATTGTCACTTACGAAAACAACCTGGCTATGCCATCCGCCTGTTCCACCTTCGGCGCACGAAAGAAAATAGCGTCCGTCTTTTTTATAAATATGTGGCATTTCTATCCAAATTGGGCGTTTGGTAATGTCCACTCCACCATCAACAATAATTTTATCGGTACCTTCAATTACCTGGTTGTTCTCCAAATCGTAATCCCACATTTTAATTACACGGTGTCCGCTGTAAAGTTCTTTTCCGGGGTCGGGAGCATCGTTGTGCACTACATATGCTTTACCATCGTCATCGAAGAAAAGCGAAGGGTCAATACCATTAAATTTCAGCTTATATGGGTCGCTCCAACCTTCAAAAGGATCTTTTGTTGTAACCACCATATTATTAATATTACCTGCAAACTGAGTAGTAATCATATAAAAGGTTTCGTTGTGCGGATTGTATTTTATAGCCGGAGCATAAATCCCAGCACTTATTCCTGTATCCTGAACCTTTAATTGTGAAGGCCTATCGAGCACGTGGCCTATTTGTTTCCAGTTGACTAAATCGGTTGAATGGAAAATTGGCACTCCGGGCCACATGGCAAACGAAGAGTGTACCATGAAATAATCGTCACCCCGACGAATTATGGCCGGATCGGGATAACAGCCCTGAAGAATAGGTGAATAAAACTCGTCATCTTCTAAGGGATAGTCGTTGTAAACTTGATCGTTACCCTGATACACAAATTCAGAAAACAACGGTGTATTTCCTGAACGGTTTCGTTGTGCATTCGCTTCTGCGAAAGAAAACGAAACCATTAAAACCGACATAATAAGGATATGCCAGGTTTTTAACACATTAATTCTAAATTGATTTTTCTTCATTTTTCAATATTTAAAAGTGAACTATTATATTTTTTCTAATTAATAACGGTTAAAAAAAAACACACTTCAGAATGAACGGTTTTTATTGGGGCAACAAGTAGGGCAAGCTATTCAATTTAGCCTACCCTACTGTTTCCCAACATTTCAAAATAATAAATCAAATCTAATACTAAATTACCTATATAATAACTATGGAATTCTTTCTATATTCATTAATTAATCAATATTTTACCTACACCTGTATGGTTATTTCCCCTTAAAATGATAAAATACAAACCGGGTTTTAAATCGAAATTAATTTGTTGTTCCTCAACATATTTATTTATATTTTCAGTAAAAACAGATTGACCACTGTGATTAATAATCTGAATTCTGTCGAAACCGTTTTTCCAGTTTATGTTTACCATGCGTGATGCAGGATTAGGATATATTTTCACCGCTTCTGCTGTATTAGTGAATACTTTTGTTGAATTTACGGTTTCATCATCGTCAGATTCATCGTCGCCTGTATTCTCGTCATCAATTTCATCGTCATTATTGGTTTCGTCATCGTCTGTTTCGTCGTCAGATTCATCATCGCCTGTTTCATCTCCACTTGAATCATCGTCGGGTTCTTCATCTTCAATTTCAATTGTGCATGGTACAGCGTCGCCGCCCATTTGCACGGGTGCGATGCCGGTATTTGCGATTAGTATTTTATCCATTTGAGCACCATCTTCGCGCATGCATATTAAGAGTTCGTGCTCACCGGCTTCGAGCTCAAAAAACACCACATTATCTAGGCTACTGTGTTCGTGCAGGTCGTCCCAGTGCCAGCTAGAGCGCGAAGGAATATTGTTCCACATTACCCAGTCGTGATTGCCAATTTTTATCCAGAACGAGTCGTCGTTGGGTGTAGGTGTAATCATTCGTGCCCAAAATTTATACATTCCCGATTCTTCGGTTATGAATGTGTACGAAATTAAATCGTCGGGATTAGTTGATGGATTTGAGAGGCTTTGAATGCCCGGAGTAGTTTGCACATACCAACCGTTAGAGGCGTTGTCGTGAGGCAGAATTTGCCAGTTTGCTCCTACATTTCCACATTCGGCTTCAATCCAAATTTCGGTATTGTTTGGGCTTTCCACAGCAATGAAAAGGGTATCGGTATCGCTTGCTCCGTCGTTATCGGTTATTGTTAGTACAAATTCATAGTACCCAATCTCGAGGCTAACATTGTGTATAGCTTCCCAGGCAATTTGTTGCCCATTCAGCGACCAAGAATAGTTTACTATTTCGCCATCGGGATCAAAACTTTCTGTAGCATCGAGACTTGTTGTTACTGAGCCCATTCCCAATTCGTCTTCAAGAATAATACTTCCACCTGCCTGAGCAATAGGCTTTTGATTTTCGAATTTTGGAGCATTATTGGTATAATTAGTAAAAGTAGTTATGCTGTTTGCATCAACAGTTGCTGAAAAAGCACCATTGTTTAATGTGATGTAGCCATCGTTTACTACTTTTTTAGCTGCTGATGTGGTATATTGAGTAATTCCATCAAAAAAAGCATCTTCAATATTGAAATCGATTTCCACACTACTGTTATTTCGGTTTACCACTATTGTAGTAAATGTTGAATCGGTTTTGTATGCAGTTATGCTTACATTGTGAAGTGAAGCATCGTTTGCGTTTACACGAACGGCTCCGGGGCGCACAAATTTAGAGAAGTGCGAAATCACATAACCTTTATCAGTTATATTACCTTCATCGTTAATAAAACTATAAAAGCGCCGAATATACCACCAAATATAGGCATTGAAATTAGCCTGCATACAATCGGTTATCTCCTGTGCTAAATCCATTGCCAAATTCCAGTCGTTTTGTTCGGGCGAGCCGCTACCAGTAAGGTGCTCGGTCATCCAAACCTCTTTGCCTAAGTTTCGTGCCAGTGTATAATCCACCAACCCGCCTTTTGGAGCCCATCGGTGGCCGTAAAGGTGACCGCCAATTATATCGACATGCTCTTGAGCTTCGCTATTGTTAAGAATAGGATCGGTAATATTATGATTAAAGTTGAACGATTCGGCCACAATAAGATTCACTGATTCGAAACGCGAACCTTGTTCCTTTAGAAAGTTGATGAACTGTAACGAAGACCAGTCGCATGACTCATAACTAACTTCAATATCGGGTTCATTTTGAATTGAAATTGCATGCAGAGGCACTTCATTATCATCCATATAGGATGCAAAACTCAATAAATGGTCGGCATAAGCACCGTAGTTTTCGGGTAATAAATAGCCTCCGGTAGTGTGATTGTTGCTTTTCAGGTTGGCCGGTGGCGACCAAGGAGTAGCAATTATAGTAGCTCCATGATTTTTAGCCGCAACGGCAGTGGGCAACTCAAGTGAAAACTGCGAGCTGTTTGGGCTTATACCTACTCTCAAAATACTTAATCCCAACTGACCGGGTTCATTACCAAAAACTTTATCAACCTGGTCGGGGTTTAAATCACCAATCCAACGCGGGAAATTCATTCCGCCAAATCCTCTAATTAACTGATGTTCCTGTGATAGATCAATACGAACCTCCTGCGCATATAAATTGCCTGCAAAAACAAGCATAAAACTAACAAACAGATTCAGGTAAAATTTTTTCATTCAATAATAGGTTTATGAGTGATACATTTTGAAAAGAGGTTACATGCAAATTTAATCAGTGGCTTAGCATGCAACTTACAATTCCAGATATTTAAGTTTAAATCTCAGATAATATGCAATACTTATGTCCTAAAAATAATAAAAAAATACAGATACGAATAGAAATGAAGAAATGAAGCCAAAATAAGAAATGAGATTTACAGAGCAGCTTTTGGCGATTTTCCAAAATGTTTTTTGAATACACTACTGAAATAGCTCACACTTGAAAAACCACATAATTCACTCACTTCGGTCACAGAGTATTTTCCGCTTTTCAGATAATCGTGAGCACTGTTTAGTCTTATTGTTTTGATAAAATCGGTGGGCGACTGATCGGTAAGAGCTTTAATTTTTTTATAAAGAAGCGATGAACTGACATTCATTTCGGATGCAAAGTTATCTTTTCCAAAAACCTGATTCGAAAGGTTTTTTTTCACTGTTTCGACAGCTTTTCTCACAAATTCATCATTCAGTTTGTTCTCGAATACCGGTTCGCAAGAGTCAGGCTTGAGCAAAAGAAGCGCCTTTTCTCTTAATTTTTCCCGATTGCGTACAATGGTTTTTATTTTTTGCACCAGAAGAGCCACATCGAAGGGTTTAGTAAGGTAGTCGTCGGCACCAAGTCCTAAGCCGTGCATATGCTCACTTTTTTCACTTAGAGCGGTGAGTAAAATAATAGGAATATGCGAGGTTTCGTATGTTGATTTCATTTTTTCGCATAATTCATAACCACTCACATGGGGCATCATTATGTCGGAAACTATAAGGTCAGGGAGCTCTTTCCTGATTTTCTCCCAGGCAACTTTTCCATCCTCAGCGCTTACAATATCAAAATCGTTTTGCAGTGCTGTTTGCATAAAAATCCTAAGGTCATCGTTGTCTTCGGCAAGTAAAACCCGCATATTTCGTTTACTGGTTTGTTTTAGAGGATAAGCCTGAAAAGTAGCGGGTTTACCAAGTTCAGTTGGCTCAAATTTATTTTCGCTCTCGCTGCGAACTTGCTTGTAAGGTATGTTTACCCTAAAGCACGAACCTTTGTCTTCAATACTCTCGCAAGTAATTTTTCCCTCGTGCAAGGCAATGTAGTTTTTCGATAAAAGCAAACCTATTCCTGAGCCTACTATTTTTGAGTTGATGGCATTTTCGCCCCGGTAAAATTCATTGAACAAGCTGTTTTGTGCATTTTTGTCAATACCTATACCTTCATCAAGCACTTCGAAAATCCAGTTCGGTTTGTTGCATTGAAGGTTAACCTGAACACTGGCATTTTCGTGCGAATATTTTATTGCATTCGAAATGATATTGTCAACAACCTTTTCAATCATAGATTCATCGATTGCCGTGATATATGATTCAACATTACAATTGAATTTAAGTTGAATGCTTTTTAGTGAAGCAAGCGATTCAAACATAATTGAGCGTTGTTCTACAAGTTTCACTATGTCGGTCATAGTTAAATGTAAGGATTCTTTACCGGTATCGGTTTTTTGAAAATCGAGAAGTTGTGTGGAAACTTTCAACAAGCGTTTTGTTTGCTCGGCGGCTAAATTCAGGTAGTACCGTCCTTGCGTTGAAATGGCTTTCTCTTTTTCAAGTTCCTGAACCGGAGCACTTATGAGTGTTAGCGCAGTTCGCAAGTCGTGCGCAGTACTGGCAAAAAACCTGATTTTATCTTCGGAATGACGTTTTTTGAGCTGATTTACATAATAAACCAACACCAAAAATGTAGAGCTTATTACTAAAAACAAAATGAGCGAATTGAACCACCATGTTTGCCAAAAAGGAGGTAATATACTAATTTGCAGAAGTTTTTCATCAACCACATGCAGCATAGAAGGGTCATGCATGCGTATACGTAAAATAAAGTCTCCGTAGGGTATGTTTGCATAAGTGAACGAACGGTTTGAGGTTGCCTGACTCCAGTACGTGTCGTGTCCTTCGAGCATCCACGAGTATTTTACACCAGAAGTTGAAACCCCCAAAGGCAAATATTCAACTGTAAGAGTATTGTGCGTGTAATTTAATTCTATGCTTTGCAAATCGTCTAAAGTTGTTTTTAGTTTGATATCAGAATTTTCGCGAACCGAGCGACCTGCAACAATTAAATCCTGAATAAATATTCTTCCTTCTGGTTCAATTTGTTCTATTGACGATGGATTAAACAATACTGCTCCGTTATTAGTTCCCCAAATTAAATCGCCACTTTTCAAGACATAGTGCGAGCTTTGATTATACGATACGGTCGACAAAGCCAATTGCGATTCGTAGGTTTGAGTAGCGTATGTATCAGGGTTAAAACGGCACAATCCGTTTTCGGTACCCACCCACAAATAACCATCGGCATAAGTCACGCCTTTTACAAAGTTTGAGGGCAACCCATTTTGGCTTGTAAATTTTTTCACTGCTCCGTTTAATGTATTGTATTGTAAGAGCCCGTCGCCAACGGTGCCAATCCACACATATTTATCGAGCACCAATATATCGTTCACGAGATACCCGCTAACCAAAGTACTAGTTTGACCTGTATTTTTATCCAATGAGAGTAATCCGTAAGTACAGCCCAGCAACATAGTTTCTTTGTCGAGTTCATTTATCACATAAAGCGGATAAGGTGCATAGGTATGAAAACGATTTTCTTCAACTATATAACAAATTAAATTCTCATTCACTCCACCAATCCAAATATCGCCATTGCTGTCTTTAAAAATATCAAACACAAAATTATTATTGATCCTACTGTCTCTGGTTGAAGGAAAGTTCTTCAACACTTTTTCTTCAGCCTGGTCAATCACATAAAAACCCGAAGAATAAGTACCTGCCCAAATACGCCCATGGTTGTCTTCGCAGAGTGATAGAAATACCTGAGCCTGAGCTTGTGTGTTGTGAAAAAAAGTAGTCCATTTGTTACTTTCCCGTTTCCATTGGCTTAGCCCGTTGTTTGTGGCAAACCAAATGTTTCCGTAGGAGTCTTCGAGTACACTGTTTACATCGTTGTTAACAAGCGAATTGGGATTATTAATGACATGTTTAATCTGACCGACTAAAGGAGTAGCACGGTTGAAAAACGAAACCCCTCCGCTGTAAGTACATACCCATACACGCCCTGCTCCATCGTAAAGAATATCATAAACGCCATTCCCTCGTAGCGACGAAGGGTTGTCGGAACTTTCTTTATAAATGTCAATTATTTGTTCATGGTGTTTGCTTAGTTCCCAAATCCCCTGACCATCTACTCCTATCATTATGATAGAATCGGAAATTGACTCAATAGTCAAAATTGGCTGTCGGGGTATCTCTTTAGGCAAATAATTGAATACTGAGTCTACATTTATATCATAGTAGAATACTCCGCTCGATAAGGTTCCAATCCAAAGCTTAGCGGAATATTCATCGAAATGCATGCTACCAACTGCCGAATTTAAGAATGTGTAATCCGCTTGAACAATTTCACTTTCGAGGGTGTGGGTATCAAAACGAAAGATTTGATTTTCACGAGCCTTATATAAAATTGAATCGTTGTACCATTCTATGTAGTTCACGGTTGAATTGTCCTTGCTTACCGAAACAATAGTTTCATTTTCATATTTGTAAAGCCCCATCGACGATGAAATCCAGAAATTATCATTCCAATCGATAAGCAAGCGATTTAAGGTTAAATATCTGCTATTTAGCACTACATTCATATTTATCAGCAAATCGAAGCGGTCGTATATTGCATTGTATTTAAAAATCTGTCCATTATTGGTGTAAGCAATTAACATTTGATTCCGATAAGTGAGATTGACGCTAATTACATCGGCAGTTTGATATGGGAGTTGATATATTCGGTAATCGTCGTCGGTGAGTCGCAGTATTCCTGTTTTTGATGAAGCCCATATAAAACCGGTTTCATCTTTACAAATTGAATTGACTTCGCGAATAGAAATTCCGTGTAAGTTATTGATATTAAAAAAATCAGTATCCGATGCACTGGCTTCATTAATAAAAAAGAAGAATAATATAAATAGTACTTTCAAACTTTGCATTACTGTTAATTCTTTGATGGAATCCGAACATATTTTTATATGAATTGTAAAAATATAAAAAGAATACAATTATCAGGTAAAATTACGATTTAGACGCTGGAAAACAATAAGAAATAAATCACAGCGAATTTAAAAGCAATTCAGCTGAATTCAAATGTTTGATTTTTCAACATTTTTCTTTTCCACGCTACATTATTTTTCTACTTTTAGCTGCTGTACTAAAAATAAGAAACTTTAAAGACTAACAAGATGATATTTTTTTGGGTTGTTATTGCTTATCTAATTCTCTTAATGGGCATTTCTATTTGGAAAAGCTTCATGGTAAAAAATCAGGAAGATTTTATGGTCGCCGGCCGTAAAGTTTCTACTGCAAAGCTCGTTGGCACACTGTTGTGTACTTGGCTGGGTTCGGGAAGTTTATTGGCAGGAGCAGGCTTAGCGGCAAATGTAGGCTTCTCTGAATTATGGATGGCCGCAGGTGCCTGGGTGGGTATTATTATTGTTTTCTTTTTAGCCGGAAAAGTTAGGGGAATTGCAGAGTTTACCGTTCCTGACATTCTGGAACTCAGATACAATAAATGGGCACGCATTTTAGGCACTTTTGTAATTGTAATTGCCTATACTACAATTGTGGGTTACCAGTTCAAAGCCGGTGGATTTGTGCTCGACCTTGTAGCCGGAATTCCCGAGTGGCAGGGTGTTATTCTCACCGCAGCTTTCATTGTGCTGTTTACTGCCTTTGCCGGAATGTTATCAATCGTTTCGGTCGACATTATTAACGGGGCAGTAATATCAGCAGCCGTTGTAATTGCAGTTCCCATTGTATTTTTAAACATTGGAGGTACCGAACATCTTACAGCCACTCTCGATCCGTCGCATTTTCAAATATTTGGCGACAATAACTTCTTCTGGGCTATGGGTATATTTCTTCCTCCTTTTTTCCTATTGCTTGGAGAATCGAACATGTATCAGAAATTCTTTTCAGCCAAAAATGAAAAATCAGCTAAAAAAGCTGTGGTTTGGTGGGTTATAGGTACAATAGTGGTTGAAACCGCTCTGGCAAGCCTTGCCATTTTTGCATTTAGCCATTTCAATGCACTCGACCACCTGTCGGAGTTTTTCCTTTCGGCCGAAAATTCAGAAAGAATTATACTCCACACCGCGCGTTACAGCACCGAAGTTGGCATGCCGGTTTGGACAGGATTATTGCTAATTTGTGCCTCGGTAGCAATCATTACATCAACCGGGAATAGTTTTCTATTAACACCGTCGACCAACCTTACCCGCGATATTTATCAGCGCTTCATAAATCCTAATGTTGGCGGCAAACGAATTATATTCATACAACGTGGAATGGTAGTAGTTTTAGGATTTTTGGCCTATTTGTTACTCACCCAATTTTCAACTATACTGGCCATGGCATTAACCGCTTATACTATGGTAGGTGCGGGTCTAACACCAGCTTTACTTGCCGCATTTTTATGGAAACGGGTAACTGTTGCGGGCGGTGTATCGTCAATAGCTACCGGCATGGGAGTAACTTTGTTCATCACAATTGTAAACTCGGTAATGATGAATACAAGAGGCGCCCAATTACTCGACGAGCAGTATATAATATTGCCTGCGGCCTCTCTATCGATAGCGGTATTGATAATTGTTTCGCTTTTAACCCCTCCCGACCCTGTAAAAAAGTGGGAGCGATTTTATGCTAAACCCACACAGTAAAAAAAAGGGGCTGTCTTAAAAGTCTTAAAAATAGTATTTACCACAAAGGCTTAAAGGCATTAAAATTTCACAAAAAGCACATTACTAGTAAATAATACTTCGTGTTGCCTTTGTGAATTTGTGTCTTATAGGCCTAATAAATTACTTTTTAGACAACCCCTTTCAATATAATCGACTAATGTTTATTGCAAATATTCAGCGGGAATTTCTGAAATATCACGAATGCTTACACTTTTTACAAACAACTCTGCACCTTCGGACTGAATTTGAATTTTACCCGAAGTTAGGGGTTTTACTTCGCCATTTTCGTAAGCGCCGGTGTTGTAATTCACCATTACCACTTCACCATTGACTACATGTACCGCAGTACTTCCAAAACAGAACAAATCAACCACGTTCCATTGTCCCAATGGCTTTTCAGCATCAATAGCCTTACGTATTAAGCGGCCATTGGCATGTTCGCCAAAAGCTACAGTCGGGGCACTTGGAGAATACTGAAACTCGTCGTTTTCTGTCTTCAAAACCGGAGTTTCACAAGCGGTATTTACCATCAAATAGGTGTCGCCCAGGTTTTGATGCATAAGCTGAAGCTCAAGATTGGGCATCCATGTTCCGAATGCGGCACCAAACTCACCAAAGCTATGATACAGTAAACCACTGTTGCGGCGCGAATAAACCTCATCGCCCCAGCGAAATACCAAACGCAGATGATA
This sequence comes from Prolixibacteraceae bacterium, assembly GCA_007116765.1. Taxonomy (GTDB): domain Bacteria; phylum Bacteroidota; class Bacteroidia; order Bacteroidales; family Prolixibacteraceae; genus Roseimarinus. Next base: position 14,789 of record SKHV01000181.1, read on the forward strand.
ATTTTCGAACGACTCACGGGTAGCAAGTGATCCATTTATTTCGCCCGATATGCGAATTACTTTCTCACCATTATCATCGACTACAGAAAATACCTTTTCAATAGTAGCCTCGGAGGCTAGCTGGTCAAAATCGGAACCTAACGACGAGCCCAAAAACATGTCCCAGTTTTCAAGATTTTCGCCATTGAATAACTCATTGGTCTGTTTTTCGGTTTGACACGAAACACTAATGAAAGCAATAAATGCAAACATTGAAACTGCAAATAAAAGATGTCTCATAATTTTATTTTTAAATGAATATATATATTATTATTGCGGATTAGGTTTTTCCCAATCTTTCTCAATCAAGGCGTATATCAGTTCATCGACCCACTTCCCATTTATAAATAAACTTTCAATAAAGTGTGCTTCTTTTCTAAAACCGATTTTTTCAACCAGCCGTATTGAGTTTTTATTGTCAGGATCTATTGACGTTACAATCCGATGCTTATTCAACTCCATAAACAAATAGTCAATAACTTTTTTAATTGACTCTGTTGCGTAGCCTCGATGATGAAAGGCCTTATCCAATGTACATCCTATTTCAACTTGTTTATTCTCGCTGTCCAAAAAATGAAGACCTAAGTCACCGATTATTTTTTGAGCCTGTTTCTCTATAATGACCAATTGAAACCATGTATCAGGTTCATCAATCTGTTTCGCAATCTTTTCTATAAAGGTAACAACATCATCAATTTTTTCAGGTATCCAGCCTTGATATTTATTAGTTTCTTTATCGCCACGATATTCAAATATTTCGTTTTTATCGTCAAGGGTTATTGGTCGAATGATAAGCCGCTCAGTTTCCAATCTCATTTTAGTTTTTTATAGATTATTCAAAATTAAGGATTTCGGAAGCAGCGTGCCGCGATGTTTTTATGACCTTAATTTTATTATGATAGTCGATAAAAGTACCGTATGCCAATTCGGGTGTATTGTTCTCGCCTGATAGATGGGACAAGAATACTGCTTTTAAGCGGCCGTTGGAATGATTACGCACCAAATCAAGAGCCTGATTGTTTGACAAATGTCCTACATCTGAAGCTATTCGCTGCTTTAAAAACCACGGATAAGCTCCGTCTTGCAACATCTTTTCGTCGTAATTGGTTTCGAGAAATACTGCATCGCACAAGCCAAAATGTTGAGCTACATTTTCGCAAACCGAGCCAATATCGGTCATTACGCCCACATTTACACCTTGGTGTTCAATTCTGTAACTGCAAGGTTCATTTGCATCATGTCGCTTCGAAAATGCATGTATTGTGAAACTACTAAGCTGCAGTGGTTCTTCGATATGAATATAGGCATGAAATGGAGCCTTTGAGCTTTTATGAGCATTATTCCATGTTCCATAGGTATAATAAACAGGTATTCCCAGCTTTTTGCTTAAAACCCTTGCACCCCTTACATGGTCGGCATGTTCGTGAGTGAGAAAAACCGCGCGAAGCCGCGAAGAAGATAAGCCCCGCTCTTCCATACGCATTATGATTTGTTTACAGCTAATTCCCGCATCAACTAAAATTGCATCGGTTGTATTGCCTACATAGTAACAGTTTCCGTTACTCCCCGATGCCAAAGCACATACTTCAACCATCATTCAATATTTTTTACAAAGAAAGTACAAAAACTGAATTTGCACAAAAAACAATACCTTACACAATAGCCAAACTGTTAACAATTTTTACTGAACTTAGGCCGTTTCAGCTAAAACAAATTTGTATGTTTGTGTTTGAAAAATAAGTTCCGTAAGAAATGATAAAAAACAAACCATTCAATTTAGCGTACTTACTATTATTTGTTACGCTGTTTTTCGTTACAGCCTGCGATGAACTGCCCTGCCCCAATGAAAGTGGCATTCAAGTAAACATGGGCTTTTATTTAATTGAAAACAACATAATTTCCGATTTGTTTATCGATTCACTTACCATTGAATATCTTAACCCTAATAATGAAAACGTGAGTGAATTTTTAGGCCGACAACGTCAATTTATTGAAATTCCCTTATCGATAACTAGTGACACTAGCACCTTTGTGTTAAAATTCAAAGACGACATTGCCGACACCATATTAATAAAAAGTGATAGAACCGTAAAACTCATATCACACCAATGTGGTTTCGATACTTTTTTCGATATAAATGAAATACAAACAAGCAGTAACAAGCTTGATTCAGTTTGGTTAAGAAGAGATGTAGTAGACTATGCAGATTTTGAAAACATTAAAATATACTTTTAGTATCATTCTGATACTACTCAGCCTGGTGTCGTATTCGCAAAAACGCGAATGGCACTCGTTAATGGTTGGAGCCGATCTTTCGCGCTTTATTGTTCCCATCGTCGACAATACGCGCTATGGATGGGAAATATCAGGCACTTATGAATTTATGCCCGACGTTTTTGCTAAAGCTGAGTTTGGCACACAAACCACACGCTTTGAAGAACCACGCTACCATTATCACTCTAATGGCGCTTATACCCGCTTGGGAGTTAATTACAACTACATGAAACACATTGACCCGGCAAGCAGCGATAAGCTTTTTATTGGCGCAATGTACGGTTTTACAACTTTTTTTCAAGAGGCCGACAATATTGTTTTGAGCAGTTCAATTTGGAATGGTATAGAAAATGCATCAATCGACAGGCACTGGCTTGCAGCCAACTGGCTCGAAATAAGCACCGGGATGCAGGCTCACATTATTCAAAATTTTTATTTAGGATGGTCGGTACGTTTCAGAATAAATATCTGGCAACAAAACAATCCATTTATGCAGCCCTACTATGTTCCCGGTTACGGAAGAGCATGGAGTAACAGTTGGGTTGGTTTCAATTATTCAATATACTACCGTATTCCATTTTTACGCAGAAGAAACAATACTGAAGTATTGGATTAAACAGCCAATATTCAAATTTTAGAACTCCTAAAATATACATGCACTAAAGTTCGGTGCAGTAATTTTAAAATCGCTATCCATTTCGTCCAATTTTTTAATTAAATTTGTTAAGAATACAATTTAATATACGATTTTGAACAGAAATAACATGGCGGAAAAGAAAAATGTTGGCGGAAAAATTAAACAAATACGAGAATCGAAAAATATCGACCTGATCACACTTGCATTGCGCAGTAATATTGAAAAAGATATTATTATTCAATTTGAAAAGCATCAAACACTGCCCTCATTAAGCCACATTATTAAAATTGCACGTTCACTTGGGGTGCAACTGAGCACTTTCATCGACGAAAACAAAATACGCGGACCAATAGTCACACTGGCAGAAGAAAAAAACAAAAACGCCAATTTTTCGAACAAAAACCTCAAAACGGGATCTCATATG
>SKHV01000104.1 GCA_007116765.1 Prolixibacteraceae bacterium
CAGTATCGGCAATGCAATGGTTATTTGTAATATTTTAATTTGTTTTCTTTCAAAATTGCACAAAAGGGTTTAAGCAGATAAAAATAATCAGGTAAATTTAATATTACATTCTGTAATGTTTAATTGCCTATAGCTGTTATGCCGATGTTAAAAATCAAAATACCTTAGCCTCAATACCCGTTTTCTATTTTATATTTGTGCTATGTTAAAGCTGAAAATCAACAATACCGAAATTGAAGTCGAATCGGGCATGTCTATTCTGGACGCTGCTTCTGAATTGGGCATCGAAATTCCAACCATGTGCCACAACCGCGAAGTGGAAAATCACACTTCGTGCATGATTTGCCTGGTGAAGAACACCAAAAACGGCCGGCTTTTGCCTTCGTGTTCTATTCCGGTTGAAGAGGGGATGGAGATTCTTACCCTCGACGATGAAATACACGAGGCGCGGCAAACCGGACTCGAATTGCTGCTTTCGGACCATGTGGGCGACTGCGAAGCGCCTTGCACCATTGCCTGCCCGGCACACATGGACATACCCACCATGAACCGACTGTTGGCTGCCGGGAAATTCGACGAGGCCGTACAAGTAGTGAAGCAAAACATTGCATTGCCTTCGGTATTGGGCTACATTTGCCCGGCACCCTGCGAGGGAATTTGCCGCCGTAGGCCCATCGACGGGGCTGTTTCAATTTGCCTGCTGAAACGCTTTGCCGGAAACGAGGGAAAATACACCGAAAAACCCGCACCGGCAACCGGGCACAAAGTAGCTATTGTGGGTAGCGGTGCAGCCGGTTTATCAGCAGCTTATTATCTTCAGCTTAGAGGCGTACAGATAACCGTTTTTGACAAGGCTGCTATTGCCGGTGGGCAAATGCGCACCGAAATCCCACACGATAGGTTGCCCGAAAATGTACTCGACCGTGAAATTGAAATAATCGCCAATTTGGGCGTGCAGTTTAAGTTTAATAATGAAATTTCAAAATCAGAATTCGAACAACTTCAAAAAGAATACGATGCAGTAATACTGGCATCGGGACTAATTGCCGACGAACAAAAAACCTGGGGAATAACTATTGCCCAAAAAGGTTTCGATGCCGATAACAATAACTACACCACCAACTTGCCGGGTGTTTATGCGGTGGGTAACACGCTGCGCCCGTCGAAACTGGCCATACGCTCGCTGGCACAGGGCAAAGAAGCCGCAGCTGCCGTTTGGCAAATGCTCAACAATATGCCGGTAGTTGGCGAACCCAAAAAATTCAATTCGAAATTTAGTAAACTCATAATTCCCGAGTATGCCCAATATATGAAAGAATCGGTTGAAGGTAACAGGATAGAACCGGTTAACGGACTGCTTGCAGGAATGACCACCGATGAAGTGAAAACAGAAGCTGCCCGCTGCCTGCATTGCGATTGCCGGAAAATTGACAATTGCAAACTGCGCGACTTTTCAGATCAATACGGAGCTGTGCAAAAACGCTTTAGCTTCAACGAGCGCAAGCCTGTTCGCAAATACTTCCACCAAAGCATTGTGTACGAGCCTGAAAAGTGCATTAAATGCGGAATTTGTGTACGCCTTACCGAAAAGCACGGCGAGAAATTCGGCTTTACCTACATTGGTCGTGGTTTCGATGTAGAAATTGGTGTTCCTTTTAATGAAAATATCAATGAAGGCTTAAAAACCGTTGCCGAAAAAGTAGCAGATGCCTGCCCAACCGGAGCGTTGGGGAAAATATAGATTGCTTTTATACTATTGAAAGTGTTTATTTGCTCTTGTCACAATGCTTCGCAAATTGCTCAAAGGCACGTTTCTGTCCCATTTCGTGTGCTTTTCTATAGTGCAAACATGCACTGTCGGTTTGTTGAATTAAAATGTACGCATTGGCAAGGTTAAAATAGGCATCGGCAAAAGTATTGTCAATTCTAATTGCCGTGCAATAATCGTTGATTGCTCCTCGCATGTCTTCAAGTTCCTTTTTTACCAACCCCCTGTTGTTGAATACCGGAGCAAATGAGGGGCGAAGTTCAATTGCTTTGTTGTAATCGTTAAGAGCTCCGGGGTAGTCTTTAATAATATTTTTTGCCAGTCCCCTGTTGTAATAAGCTTCATAAAAATCGCCGAAACTTTCAATTGCTTTTGTAAATTCATCAATTGCTTCTTGATAATTGCGTGTGTCTAAATATTCGTTGCCCTTGTTGTAGTGTCGCAGATATCTTTGAGAAAAAGATGATGTAGAACAGATAAGTAATAAGGCAGTAAGGAAGATAGTGGTTTTCATAATAATATGGTTTTAGTGGATATTTAAGTATAACAGGGATTAGTGGTAGATTATTGTATTAATTACATTTTTTCAAAAATAATAGTATTGTTATAAATACAATTGTTAAATATCTATAATTCTAACTAACTTTAGATGCAAAAAATATATGCCAATTATGGTTTTACCCGATTTTAGTAATATTAAAAAGGCGCATAAGCTTATTTCAGCACAAATACATCGTACGCCTGTGCTTACATCGAAAAGTATCAATGCCATTATCGGAGGTGAGCTTTATTTCAAGTGCGAAAATTTTCAAAAAGTTGGGGCATTCAAATTTCGTGGGGCTAGTAACGCGGTTTTGTCGCTGCCCAATGAGCTTGCCTCGAAAGGTATTGCCACGCACTCGTCGGGGAATCATGCTGCGGCTTTGGCTTTAGCTGCTCGCATGCGGGGCATTTCGGCCTACGTGGTAATGCCTAAAAACGCACCTGAAATAAAAGTGCGGGCAGTAGAGGGTTATGGAGCTACAATTACATTCTGCGAACCTACACTTGCTGCCCGAGAATTGACTTTAGCTAAAGTGATTGCGGAAACCGGTGCCACCGAGATTCACCCCTACAATAATTTTCAGGTAATTGCCGGACAAGGCACTGCGGCTAAAGAGCTGCTCGAAGATTACCCGCAAATCAATCAGCTTTTATGTCCGGTAGGAGGTGGAGGTTTGCTTTCAGGAACAGCCCTCGCGGTCAAAGCACTTTCGCCCGGGGCCAGTGTAATAGCCTGCGAGCCTGCCGGTGCCGACGATGCTTATCGCTCGTTTTATGGCGACAGGATATTTCCCTCGGAAGATCCGTGCACCATTGCCGATGGCTTGCTTACATCGCTGGGCACAATGAATTATGCCATTATTCGCAACAATGTGGATGCGGTAGTAACTGTTTCAGAAGAATCGATTGTGAAAGCCATGCGCACTATTTGGGAACGTATGAAAATTATAATTGAGCCTTCAGCGGCAGTACCTTTTGCAGCAATTTTAGAAAGAAAAATCGATGTAAGTGGAAAGAAAACCGGCATCATATTTTCAGGTGGTAACGTAGATTTGAATAAACTACCCTTCTGAACACTTAACTTTGAAGATGGGATGAAATTTTAAATATTTAGTAAAATAAAAGCAGGTAGTATTTCAACAATATTTTTTGGTTAGTTGTTTATTTATAAACATTTGAAAACGATTTAATTAAAATTAAACATTATGAAACGAACGAAAAAATCGACTGACAAAATTACTCTGTTTGTATTTATATTATCAGGAGTACTATTTTTTACAGCCTGCGACTCAAGACCTGTAGCTGTTGTTGAGAGTGATGAGCCGGTAGAAATTATTAAGGATACCGGAACCAAGCCCTGGGCTTTTGATATTGAAAAAGCAACACTTGAAAATGAAAATTACCGCATGGTTGTATGGACAGGTGACTATATGCAGCTAGTGCTTATGACCTTACAGCCCGGCGAAGAAATTGACCTTGAGTTACACAGCGGGCACGACCAGTTTATTCGTGTTGAAGAAGGGCATGCCACTGTTTATATGGGCAAAAATCAGGATAACTTGGACTTTGAAAAAGAAATTGCTGACGATTGGTCTATAATGATACCTGCCGGATACTGGCATCAGGTAAAAAATACAGGTAAAGACGAATTGAAGCTTTATACCTTATATTCCCCGGCCGAGCATAAAGCAGGCACTGTGCATGAAACATACAACGAAGCCAAAGAGCATGGTCACGACCACTAAAAACTTCAATATACAAGCAAACCCGGTGTTCTATACCGGGTTTGTTGTTATATCTGTTGAATTAAATTAGAACGATAACGTTAGTCCAACTGTTAGTGGGGTAGTAGTTGGTCCCACTCCGTCACGAAATAGGCTTACGTTATAATAGGTTGCGAATACTCCCATGTTTTGAAAGCCTACACGTGCAGTATATCCCCAGCGTAGTGGAGCAACACCTTGATCGCCCTTGTCTTTTAATTTTTCATTGCCAATTTTAGTTTTGGTTCGGTCACCTAGTTTTAATCCGCCAATTACACCTCCTGAAATAAAAAGATGGTCAGCGCCGTGGTTTCCGGGTATCTGTATTTCAAACAAAAGTGGTGCGGTAAGGTACGTGGTTGATAGCTTACTCAACTTAAAGTCGCCATCGGGTAGTGCTACGGGTTGCATCATTCCATCGACCATTTTCATGGTGTATCTGTTTTTGAATTTATAGTCGTTAAAATTGAATCCGAGCCCGGTTACTATACCTGCATACGAACCAAAACCAAAACTGTATTCCGCAAAATTGAAATTGAATTCGAACGATTTCTCGGGCATAGTTTCAATAAATTTAGGAGTTCCTTCGGGGTACATCGAATAATCGGTTTCCCATAGTTGATTCCCTCCAAATTCAATGCCTTTCCAGTGCCCGTTGAAACGTCGTTTAGGCCTTCTGTTTATAGTTCTTACTTCTTTACTGTAATGGTTGTTACTTTGATTGTCATTTTTCCAGCGGCTGTTAAAATCATCAATTTTTTCAATGTCGATACTGGTTCGTGAATCCTCGGTAATTACTTCGATGTTGTGCTTACCCACTCTGATTTGAACATTTTCTTTCGACTTCTCTACATTTGTTTTGCTGCTATCCTGATCCAGTGTGAATTTGTCAGGAGCGTTTTCTTCCAGTATCAATTCTTCAAAACCTGATGTGTTTTGTTCAGTGCTATCCTGTGTCTGCGACAGAGCAAACATCGGAAACGCAAAAATGATAAGTGTTATTAAAAGTGTTTTCATGGCTATTTTCTTTTTAAATGTTGTTATTCTGTTTTGTTTTTTACTTTTATTGTTGAATAAATCATTGCATACGACTTATTGCAAGCGACCGTACTTCATGATTTTTGTCGTTTTGTGCTACATAGGTTAAAGTGGATTGTAAGTTCGTTTTTCTGAGTGCCATTTTCCTTATTTCGGAATTGGGGTCGTTCTTTGCCATGGCCGAAACAGTCGACTCCAGATTTGTTCTCTC
>SKHV01000279.1 GCA_007116765.1 Prolixibacteraceae bacterium
ATTCATATTTAAAGTCATATTAATAATAATTCATTGTAAGAACAAATTTCTTTAAATATGGTTGAAAAAAAAATCGAAAACGTGGATATTAACTCTTCGATACGAACAGCTTGTGCTTTTTATAAAATATGAATTGTTTTAGCCCTAACCGTTTCGCCTAAAAATACAGAAGCTTTCTGGTTGAACGAATTGGCATTCTCGGTTGTGAAGTATTTAATGGTTCCCTGCATTGCACATTGATTTTCAATTTCGGGGTGTCTGAGTAAGTAATTAGCAAGTTTTTCAGCCACAACTGGCCCTTGATCTAAAACATTTACCTCGTTGGGGATGAACTTTTTGATTGTTTGAATAAGCAGAGGATAATGCGTGCAACCCAATATGATGGTATCAATTTGAGGGTCTTTTGCAAAAAGCGATTGCATATTTTTTTGCACAAAATAATCGGCACCGGGTGTACCAATCTCATTGTTTTCAACAATGGGCACCCACATTGGACAAGCTTCCTGGGTAACGGTGATTGTATTAGCTGATAATTTATCAATTTCGATGGCATACGAACCCGAAGAAACTGTTCCCGGTGTACCCAGCACTCCTACATGACTCTTTTTGGTAATTTGAATAACCTTCTCTACACTTGGCCTTATCACACCCAATACTCTTCGGTGTGGAGCATATTGGGGCAAATAGTTTTGCTGAATATTTCGCAGTGCTTTGGCCGATGCGGTATTACATGCAAGTATTACAAGCTCACAATCCATGGCAAACAGTTTTTTCACAGCCTCAAGCGTGTATTCATACACAACCTCGAATGAGCGTGTACCATAAGGTGTACGTGCATTGTCGCCTAAATAAATATAGTCGTATTGTGGCAACTGGTTGCGAATGGCTTTTAGCACGGTTAAACCGCCATAACCAGAATCGAATATTCCTATTGGATGTTTTCTGTTCATTTTAGATTTACTCGAAATAACAAACTTATAAAAACAAACACGATAATAAGCAAAAAAAATGAGTCGGAATATAATTTATTCCGACTCATTAACTTACTTTTTAATAATGTGCTTAGTTGATGCCCATTTTTTGTTTTACTAAGGGTAATATATCAATGCTTTGAGCCGATTGATATAACACTACTCTAGAGCTAACATCGAAAACATAAACCAAGTTATTTTCGCGAGCAACTTCAGAAATTACCTTGTCGGCTTTTTCGAAAATAGGTTCCATAAGGTTTTGTTGCATCAGTTGCAACTGCTGGTCGGCCTGATTTCTAAACATTTCAATACGTTGCTGCTTAGTATTAATATCTTCTTCTTTGGCCTGGCGAATTAAATTTGACATTGTTTCACGTCTTTGAGTGTAGTCTTGAAACAAGGTCTGCAATTCTTGTTGCATGGTCATCAACATTTCTTCGAGCTCAGTAGCTTCTTTTTCAAGTTCAGCCAAAGCTGTAGTGCGTTCAGGCATTACCATAATAAGCTCTTGCATATCGATATGCCCGAATTTTAAATCCTGAGCTTTTACCAAAGTCGCCATTCCGGCTACCAATAAAATTACTAATAATGTTATTCGCTTCATTTTATTTTATTTAAATTGATTTCGTTTTCCGCAAATATAGAAATTAACTTGAATTTAGTTTAATTTATATCCTAATTTTTCCAACACTTGATCGCTCAGATTATAACGCGGATCGGTGTAAATCATGTTCACTCCACCCGCTGCATCAAAAATTACGGCATAGTTTCCAGCTGCAGCTATTTCTTGTATCGCGTTAAAAATATCGTCCTGAATTGGCTTTACAAGGCTTTGACGACGTTGAAACAATTCTCCTTCACGTCCAAAATAGCGTTGTTGCAGGCTTCTGAATTCTTTTTCTTTTGTAACTATCACGTCTTCTCTTCTACGTTTCATTTCATCGGATAGTAATACCGATTCGGCTCTGAAATCGTTATACATTTTTTCAAGTTCTGCCTGTATGCCTTCCAACTCACGTTGATATTGCATCGACAAGTTATCGAGTTGTTCCTGAGCAGCCTGATAGGCAGGAATATTTTCCAGAATATACTCGGTATTCACATAAGCATACTTTTGAGCATACGATACGCTCATGAATAGTACAATTACAGAAAGTGTCAATAATATTCGTTTCATATTGTGTGTTTTTTGTTGTTCAAATTTTAACATACAACTTTTATACCAAGTTAAAATTGTTGTCCAATAACAAAGTGAAACTGGCTTTTTGCGCTTGAGGGTTGCCTATTGTTTGGCATGTCAAATCCATATCCCCAATCGATACCCAGCAAACCAAACATAGGAAGCCAGAAACGCACGCCTACACCAGCTGAACGCTTAAGGTCGAATACATTAAGGTTATTAAAATCGTACCAACTGTTACCAGCCTCAAGAAAAGCAAGTGCATATATTTGCGCCGACTCAGATAATGTGATTGGATAGCGTACTTCCACAGTGGCTTTTGAATAAATATTAGCTGCATTTCCGCCTCCACCGCGTGCTGTTATACTTCCGTTTGCGTAACCGCGAAGTGCAATATTATCGGAGCCGTATATGTCGTATCCCGACATTCCATCACCTCCCATTTTGAAACCTTCAAGAGGTGAAAGTCTGTGCTGGTTAAAATAGCCCAACATTCCAAATTCATATTTAGTGTGCAATACCAGTTTATCTGCCCTGTCGAGTGGTGTAAACCATTTGGCATTAAACATCCATTTGTGATATTCTAAAAAGTTATATTTTTCTTTCTGAGACATATTCGGGTCGCTGTAGTCCTTGCCGTTTATCAAAGAATAAGGTGGAGTTAATGCAACCGACAAGCTAAACGAAGAACCACGACGGGTATAGAGCGGATTATCGAGCGAGTTACGACTGAATACGGTTTTAATACTAAAATCGTTCATGTCGCCATCGGTAAGAAAATAATAATACCAATCTTTCAGGTTGTAGTGCCTTAACGACATTTCGTGATAAATGGTAAAGTAATCGTCGGGCCACGAAAGGCGATAGCCATATCCCAGCGATGCGCCATAAGTAATTTGCCAAGCGGTAATTTCTGCATCGCGATAGTTTCTTTGATAGCCGCCATAACTGCCGTAACCACCGTAGCCGCCACTGTATCCGCCACCATAGCCATAGGGAGAATAGCCACCTCCGTATGAAGAATAAGGATCTCCAAGATAGTCGTAGCTGGCATTACTTTGTGTTAATTTTGAATAGTAAACCGACAATGAAAAGTTATTGGGTTTACTCCCACCAAACCAGGGTTCCATAAACGTGAAACTATATTGCTGATAGAAACGGCCGTTAGTTTGCGCCCTGAGGCTCAATGTTTGGCCATCGCCGGTAGGGAGTGGTTTCCAGGCTTCTTTATTGAATATATTCTGTGCTGAAAAGTTTGTAAAGCGTAAACCAACCGAGCCTACAAACATACCCATCCCCCAGCCTCCCGAGAGTTCAACTTGGTCGTTTGCACGTTCAACTAATGAGTATTTTATATCTACAGTTCCGTTTTCTTGGTTAGGAATGGGGTCGATACCAATTCTTTCCTGATCGAAATGACCGAGCTGTGCCAACTGCCTGTAGGAGCGCATCAGTTTCGATTTGCTGAACAAATCGCCGGGCAAAGTGTAAAGTTCGCGGCGGGCTACATTGTCGAATGTTTTAGTATTGCCATCGATAATTATGCGGTTCACGGTAGCTTGTTTTCCTTCGTATATTCTCAATTGAAGATCGATAGAGTCGTTTTCAATATTAACTTCAATGGGGTTAACCTGGAAGAATAAATAACCGTTATCGAGGTATAAGTTTCCTACAGCATCGTTATCGAGTGAAATTCGTTCGTCGAGAAGTTTTTGATTATATACATCACCTTTTTGAATGCCAAGATAAGCACTCAAATATTCGGCCGGATAAATAGTATTTCCTATCCATTCAATATCCCTGAAAAAATATTGATTTCCCTCGTCAACCCATATATCAATTTGCACACGGTTTTCATCTTCAATTTTAGAAATACTGTCTTTAACTATTATAGCATCGCGAAAACCAAGTTCGTTGTATTTTGCTATCATATTCTGCTTATCTTCTTCGTAAAGGTCTTCCTGAAACTTTTTGGTTCTGAAAAGATTTCTTATGCGTCTGTCGTTTGTTTTTTTCATGGCACGGTTAAGTTTGTTTTCCGAAACTTGTTCCACCCCATGAAGCACTAATGTTTGAATACGTACCTTTTCTTTTTTGTCGACATACACATCGAGAATGATTGAGTTTTCGGCATCGGGGTCGTCGCGTTGAACAATATTGACCTCAGCATCAAGAAAGCCTTTTTCTTTGAAAATATCGACAATAATGCGTTCGGCATTTACAAGTTGAGCATCAACAACCTGACTGCCTTCAAGCAGTAGTACCCGATCTTTTATATCTTCGAGCTCAGAGCGCCTAACACCATGATAATTAACTGAAGAGAGCCGAGGCCGTTCACTAAGATTTATTTCGAGATAAATCTGATCACCCACAATTTTTTGTGCTTCAATTTTCACATCGGAAAACAAGCCTTGTTGCCAAAACTTTTTTATTACCTGAGTAATATCATCACCAGGCACTTTGATTTGATCGCCCACTCTTAAGCCTGAATATTCTTTCAGCATTTCTTTGTCGAGGTAACGAATACCTGTTACTTCAATGCCTGCGATAGTGTAATTACGAGGGCTGGAATAGTATATTGAAAAATTTGTACTGTCGGGTTCATTTGACCAAACACTAAAAAAAATCATTACCAAAAGGGCTGTTACAGAAAGTTTCTTCGCCATTACTTCAATTTAGTTTTCTTAATTTGCTCACTTGTCATGCCAAAACGGCGTTCACGGTGTTGAAAATTACAAATTGCTTCATAAAAATCCTCTTCGGAGAAATCGGGCCAAAGCTTTGGCGTAAAATACAATTCGGCATAAGCTAACTGCCATAATAAGAAGTTACTAAGCCTGTTTTCTCCACTTGTCCGGATCATTAATTCGGGATTTGGAATTTCAGCGGTGGAAAGATAACCATCAAACAGTTCCCGTGAAATATCTTCGGGGTTAATTTTTCCTTTTTTAACATCGACTGCAAGTGTTTTAACAGCATTTATGATTTCCCAGTGCGAACTGTAGCTTAATGCCATTACTACAGTAAGTCCATCGTTCACCGAGAGCATTTCAACTACACGATCTACTTCTTTACACACATCGGGAGGCAAGCTGCTTCGATCTCCAATTATTTTAAGTTGTACATTTTGTTTTAAAAGCTCATTGCTTTCGGCTGTAATCACATTCACCAACAACCCCATAAGCGCATCAACTTCGATTTTAGGACGGTTCCAGTTCTCAGTTGAAAAAGCATAGAGAGTTAGATAACTGACACCAATTTTACCGGCTGCTTTTATTGAAGCTCTCACTGCTTCTACTCCGCGCGTGTGTCCAAAAATCCGGTCGTTACCCCTGCGAGCTGCCCAACGTCCGTTTCCGTCCATAATTATTGCTACATGCCTTGGTATGCGCTTTATATCTATATCATCGACACAACTCATTTTTTACTTTTGTCTTTTATTTAATTAAATGCCGGGCAAGGTTTTTTTCCCCTGAAAAATTTATAGGTCAAAGTTAACCCAAAATAATTTATCCAATCATTATTGTGATACAAATCATTCACTTCAACAAGATTTAAACCGGAATAAGGATTGTCAAGATTATCGAGCTCATCGTTGAATAGTTTGCGCATAGAAAATTCAAGCCCTACGCCCACACGTTTTGCAATGCTCCATTTTATTCCCAATCCAAAAGGAATGTTGGGTGTGATTATTGCCTGATTGTTTGCTCCTGTGTAAAACGACATGCCCAATCCGTAAAAAACATAAGGGCTAAAACTCATATTTTTAACGCCCAGAGCATAGTCGAGATAATTTATTTCAAATAAAGTACTAAAGTCGGCAACGGTTTTATTGAACGAAAGCAGTACATCGGGATTATCGAGATAGCCTGTTGCCCCCACTGTACCAAAAATACCGTTTACTCTTACACTGTATCTTGTATTAAAATTGTAGCGGTAAAATATACCGGCAGCTGGCTTAATTGATTGGAAAAAATAGATTGATGAGTAGTCGGTAATAGGCACAGCTACTCCGCCAAACAATCCAAGGTCGGCGGTTTTTTGTCTTGCTGATACGTTTAGTGCAAGTGTAAGTGTTAGAATAAAAATAATAATTTTTTTAAACGGCATATTGACAGCTTCATTTACCTTTTTAAAACATTAAAATAAACATCTTAATATCAATTATTTATACATTGCATTTCACTACTTTGAAATTTATCATAAACGGCTACAAAAGTAACATAAAAATTCAAAAAACCTGATGAAGCCTGGTAGCCTGAGTTGAAAATTTTAGTTGAACTCAGGTATTATATAAACCGTGTTCAGCACCCAAAAATTGTATATCCAAAATAATAATTGCTTTTGCTATTTTCCGTTAAAGTAAATGCAAACAAAAGGCGTTTATGCATATTGCCTAAACGCCTTTTATTACAAATATAGTATATAACTATGCTTTTTCGAGCTTTAAAGTTTCAGAAACCCTGTCGCATACTTCAGTGGGGCCGAAGTATTGAATAGGACCAGGATAAACAAATTGCGTTTTTACAGCCCACTCTTCACGTTGCGATGCGAAATATTGGAATGGTTTACCATCTAATTCAACCAATGCCTTCTGAATAACGGGTTTCATGTGGCCATGACGGCGCTCCATATTCATCATCATGGTAATAGGCACACCTCCTGCAATCCACTCTTCGGCAGGTGCAGTAGTGTTGCGTACCGACGACATGTAGCCGGTTTTGCCGTTGCTAATAAGAGCCGAAGCATTGTATCCCAATGAATAGCAGTAATCGGCATCGAAATTAGAAGGAGCTGCACAACGACCTTCGTAACCAAAGAAGTGATTTTGAGAACCAAATTTACCCTGAAATTTATTTTCGAGTTTTCTTTCGGCCAATTCGGCTTCCACCATTTCAATTAGAAGTTTTTCGGTCTCAATTTTTGAAACCTGAACGTTCCCATGAGGGTCACGATCGAGAGTAAGCTGGTTTGCTATACCTTCGGGTAGTGAGCGAAATACAACCGATGAAGCTTGTGATAGTTTTTCAGATACCCAATCGATGCGATGTGATTTTTTTACATGCGAGAAAGCTTGTGCGGTAGCTGTTCCTTCAGCCAGCAATTCGTTTAATTCTTCAATAAGAATTTTCATTTCAGGGATAAACTCAATTAAGCCCTCGGGAATAAGTGCTACACCATAGTTCTCTCCATTTTCGGCACGCTTGGCAATTACATCGGATATACCGTCGACAATTGAAGCCAGTGTTTGTTTTTTTGCAGCAACTTCTTCCGAAATTAAGCAAATATTAGGTTGGGTTTGCAAGGCGCACTCTAAAGCAATATGCGAAGCCGAACGGCCCATAAGCTTAATAAAGTGCCAGTATTTTTTTGCCGAGTTTGAATCGCGCATAATGTTGCCTATCAATTCGGAATATAACTTACAGGCGGTATCGAAGCCGAATGAAGTTTCAATCATTTCGTTTTTCAAGTCGCCATCAATTGTTTTTGGACAACCAATAACTTGCACTCCTGAATTTATTTTTTTGTAGTATTCGGCTAAAACACACGCATTAGTGTTGGAGTCGTCGCCACCAATAACCACTACAGCATTGATGTTGTGCTTTTTGCAGTTTTCAAGACCAGTATCGAACTGGCTTTCTTCTTCGAGTTTAGTTCTTCCAGAACCAATAATGTCGAATCCCCCGGTATTACGATATTCGTCAATAATATCAGAAGTTAGCTCCATGATGTTGTCTTTCACAAAACCATCGGGACCACCCAAAAAGCCAAATAATTTGTTTTCGGGGTGAATAGCTTTCAAGCCGTCGAATAATCCTGAAATTACGTTATGACCACCAGGAGCCTGACCACCAGAAAGAATTACACCTACGTTAATATTTTTTGATTCGACTTCGGAATCTGATGATTCAAAGGTAACAAGAGGTAATCCGTAGGTGTTGGGAAATAACTCTTTAATTGCATCCTGATCGTCTACCGATTCGGTTGCTTTACCTTCTACTAATTTAACATTTCCTTTTAAAGCTTTAGGAAGCTTGGGCTGATATTTAGCCCGTTCTTTTTGTAATGCACTTATAGCCATTGTATTGTTCGGTTTTATTGTAATATTTATAATTCGAAAATATCTTTAAAAGTAAATCAAATCTTTCGAATTACCTATAATAACAAAACACATCAATAAACATATAAGCCTAATCTTAAACATGTTAAGAAAGTTATTAAAAAACTGAAATATTAAAATTTAAACATTTGTTAGCATTCGCCCTTCAAAATGATAAATGACTAATCAGCTACTTTCATTTTCTGAAACTTTCTGTATGTAAGCGACCTCCAAAGCCATTCCATAGGTCCAAACCTGAAATACTTTAACCAGTAATGGCTCCAAACAACTTCTACTGTATAAACAGCAAGTACAATTATTATTCCCTGCCAAATGTTTACTTTACCGTAAAGTCCTAAACCATACGAGAAAAATAATGTAGTGCAAATGATTGACTGCATAAGGTAATTGGTAAGTGCCATACGACCGGTTTTACTTATGGCTTGTACAAAAAACCCATTGATAGACTTTCTGAAAGCTAAAGCAATGATTGATATATACACCAAGGCCATTGCTCCTCCTCCAATGGATGATGACGCCATATATAATACCATATTTGAATCAATTGTTGCATAGGAAACAAACTGGCTAGAATAAACATATATCAATTTGCCTGCAATTGCCAAAGGCAATAAAAAGATGAGAACATTTCTAAAAAAACGCTTATTAGACTCTAAGTCAACAAAAACTCTTTTTTTACCCAGTATTACACCCACCAGAAAAAATGCCAAAACATTGGGGAGAAACATCAACAAAGAATTCAACACAAACTGATATTCGTTGAGTCTCATTTGCATTATTTCGATAAATGTTCCATTAGGATATGTTTCAAGTGCTTTGCGGGTAAGATCAGTCAATATCACATATGTCTCATCAAAGCCGCTCTGTAACATTTCTGCAGTTTCGGGCACCGACATGGCAAAACTAATCAAAAGAGCAAGAGCGCCAAAAAGCAAAACAGGAAGGAGAATGAGAAAAATTGCCCATATAAAAAGGCTTTTGTTTGTTTTTTTCCTGAAAAGTATCAGTACAAAACCCATTAAAGCATAAATGATTAAAATATCTCCAAACCACAATAATACTACATGCAAAATACCAAAAAACAACAGCCAAAGTAACCTTAATCGGAAAACCGGAACTATTGGCTTCCTTAAGTCATCAAACTTTTTCAAAAAGAAATAAAAGCCAATTCCGAAAAGTATTGAAAAAAGGGGATAAAAGCTACCGGTAAAAAAAAATTTGATGAAATTCCCGAAAAATTTATTTACAGGATCGACCCATAAGGCAAATTCACCTATTTCGGTAGTAAAAGGGGCATTCATCAAAGGGAGGTTTACCATTAGTATGCCCAGTAGTGCAAAACCCCGAAGGAAATCGAGAATTTCAAGACGATTTTTCACCTTCAGTGGTTGGTAGTGTGTTTTCATTTTCTCTTATTTAATTGATTTATTATTTTAAAAGCTAATATTCAATACCTTACTCATTATTGTAGAGCTAAAAGTTTGTTTAAATAAGTAAGCTAAAATAAAAAATAATTACAAAAATATATGAAAACTATACAAATTTGGAGATTTCAAATTTTTACTGGACAATAATGATTTTAAATACAGAGTCAACATAATATTTTCTTAATATTATTGATTGACACAAAAAAAACACTACATTTTATCCCAAAAGAATAAAACAAAAGTCACATGCCATTTTTACAACTTATAATAATTTCGACATAATACGCACTTAAATAACCGGCTGGTTATTTTTGTAGTCGTATAAGGTTTTTCGCATCAAATCAGCCAAATTTAACTCGTATTGAATATAGGCATCGAGATGCGAAGTATATGCAGAATTCAATCGTTCGCGTTCGAGAGCAAGTGACTGGCTATCGATATCACCGTCGGCAAAGCGAGCACGGGTAATTTCAAAACTCTGCTCAGCCACGAGTACATTTTTCTCGAGTAATTGTAATCTTCGCAAACTGCTGCTTAAATTAGCCACCAGATTTTTCACCTCGGTTTCAATAGTTCGCAACACCTGTTCTTTTTCATACATATTTTGCTGCAACCTAGCTTCGGCAGCCTGCACCTGTGCTTTATTTTCACCCCAATCGATAATGGGAATATGAATAGAAAGACCTATACCAAAATTCCCCGGTCTGTCCTGAAAATCGGAAAAGGATCGGCTTACTGCATCGTTCAGAGCAAAATCATTTGATGCCCGATCGACACCAATTTTTTCGTAATAGGCATTGAGATTTCCACGAATCATGCCAGCTGCTCGTTGACGTTGTAAGTTGAGCTTATTCATCTCAATAAATATTTCACGTTCTCGTACTTCGGAGCGATTTTGTAATGCCAATTCTACAGCACTGTTCACATCGACCACTATTTCTTCATAGCTCATTTCAGAAGAAATTACTACATCGTCATCAAGACCAATACCGATAAGTTCTTTAAAGCTATTGAGTGCCGACTCCTGATCCAATAAAGCAAGGTCGTAATTATTTTGAGCTGCAGCCAGGTCAACTTCCATTTGTAGTGCATCAACTTCGCGAATTAAGCCGGCATCGTATTTATTTTTTGCAATTTCGTAGGCTTCTCTTTGGCGGTCGAGGTTCATTTGAGCCAGCTCTTGCCGGCGTTGCACCGACAACAAACGATAAAATGAGTTACTCACAGAATAAACCAGATTCAATTCTTCGCGTTTCAATCGTCGCTGCGATTGTTCATAAGCCAGTTCGGCCGATTTGAGTGCTGAGCGTATGTTATTATACCCGTATAGTGCGTCAATGGGCTGAGTTAGCCCCAAACGAGTATTCACCCGCATAAGACGCTCGTTGTAGTTAAGATCGTCGGTGCTGGCCATGCCTGTTGTGATGTATATTCGTCCATCGGTAGGTAGTGGTTGGTTTACAGTAAGCGCACTGCTGTATCGTGCCTGCCTCACCGAGTAAAAAGTTATACCTGTACTGTCTTCAAACTCCCTTATTGTTTCGGTGTAGTTGGGTATGTTCAAGTCCATACTTACATTAGTGCGAAGCCTGCTTGTAGCTGAACGCAGGTTATATTCTGCAATTTTCAAATCCTGTTTTAAACCCAGCATCTGGTAACTTTTCATTTTTGCAATTGCAATGCTGTTTTCGAGGTCAAGAATATGCACATTAGCATTTGAGATACTAATGGTATACATGAAAATAAAAATAGCAATGATTATTTTATTCGGTTTCATAATTTGAAGCGATATTTATTTTTTAAATCTTTTATTGGGTTCGTCGGTAAAAATTTTCCCGTCTTTCAGAAAAATAGTACGGTGTGCATAATCGGCTATTTCCTGTTCGTGTGTAATCAGAATAATTGTATTTCCCTCGCGGTGTAGTTCGTCGAACAAATTCATGATTTCGTCGCCGGTTTTTGAGTCGAGTGCACCTGTAGGTTCGTCGGCCAGCAGAATTCCAGGATTAGTAACCAAAGCCCTTGCAATGGCCACACGCTGTCGCTGTCCACCGCTCAATTCGGTAGGCTTATGCCCCATCCTATCAGCCAGTCCTACTCGTTCCAGTGCATTAATTGCTCTTTCGCGACGTTCGTTTTTGAGAATACCCGCATACATCAATGGCAACTCAACATTGTGCAGTGACGACATGCGCGGCAATAAGTTGAAGGACTGAAAAATGAAACCAATTTCGCGGTTTCGCATTGCCGAAAGCTGATCGTCGTTAAGCGAGCTCACGTCCACATCGTTGAAGAAATAGTTTCCTCCGCTGGGTGTATCAAGGCAACCCAAAATATTCATCAGCGTTGATTTTCCTGAACCTGACGGACCCATAATGGCCACATATTCGTTTTGCTTTATCGACACATTGACATCGATAAGGGCGGGAACTTCAATTTCGCCCATTATATAATTTTTGTCTAAATTTCGAATTTCGATTAACATATACTGAAAAATTTATTCGTATCGGATTGATTCAATAGGTTTCAAATTAGCGGCACTTTTAGCGGGCAAATATCCAAAGCTGATACCCACTACAACCGAAAATCCAAAAGCTATAAATATGGAATATAGTCGGATAAAAGTAGTTACATCGGTAAATAAGGAAATAATAAGTGAAAGCGAAACGCCCATAATTACTCCAATAATTCCTCCGGTAATACTAATGGCTACGGCTTCGGTCACAAACTGGCTCATTATATCGGCTTTACGTGCTCCAATTGCACGCCTTATACCAATTTCGCGGGTACGTTCCATTACTGTTGCAAGCATAATATTCATAATACCAATTCCACCAACTATGAGTGAAATTGCGGCAATTGCACCTAACAAGAAGTTGTAAATGCGTCGTTCTTTTTCTTCCTGCTTCAGCAATTCGTATGGGATAACTATGCTATAATCTTGATTGTTGTAGTGATGCCTGTCGAGAATGTTTCGAATCAGTTCGGAACTTTCGAGCAGGCGATTTGAGTTTTGAACCTGAACTGTAATTTGCTTCAATTCGCTAGCCAGCCTGTTTCCGGGTTCAAAACGCTGATGGAAGGTTGTTAACGGGATGAAAATATCGTTATTCAAATCGCGCGATGCCAACTCACCCACTGTTTCGGTGAATAATGTTTTCGACTGAAGCGTACCAATTACTTCTAGCCACTGGTCTTCGATTTTGACCATTTGCCCTATGGGGTCGCGCCCCTGAAAAAGAGTTTGCACAATGCCCGCACCCAACACACAAACTTTGAGTTCGCGATCGTAATGGTCGGCAGAAATAAATACTCCCTTATCAGTTTCGTAGTTTAGAATATCAGCATATTCGGATGTAATACCTATGATGGTTGAACGTGCGGTTTTGTCGGCAAATTGTATTTCGCGACTCAATTCCGACTGTGAAGCTATTCTTTCTACACCGGGTACAAGATCTTTAATTACTTCGGCATCGGTTAAAGAAAGCCCTTGCGAAAAGCGTGCTCTCATCTCTTCCAGCTCACTGTCGGACAAATCTTTATCCCTGATTATTATATTATTAACGCCAAGATCCTGATATTTAGCTATTGCTTCGCGTTTTGCGCCTTCGCCAATAGAAAGCATGGCAATAACCGATGCCACACCGAAAATAATACCAAGCATTGTTAAAAATGAACGGAATTTATGTTCGATCAAACCACGAATGGCTACTTTAATGTTCTCTTCAAACTGCATTTTTCAAGTTTTAATCCAAATTTGACAATTCATTCACAGGAATCACTTTTTGACCTCTTTCGATATTACCTTCAACTACTACATGTGTATTATTTGTAGGGCCCGGAATTACTTCGGTTTTTTTTATATTTCCTCGTTCTTCAATAAAAATATAGTGCCTGTCGTCTTCAAACATTAAGCACTGCAAAGGAATAGAGTATACATCGCTGAGTTGGGCACTTATGTATTCACAACTTACTGTCATTCCGGGTTTCAGCCGTTCGTCTGATACCAAAAGTTCAACTTCCACATCAAATACTTTACGACGAGCGCCCCAGGTTATTGGTCGGCAAAGCCTGCTCATTGAGGCCACTTTTCCTTCAAAAACCACATCGGGTAAAGCATCGAGCCGAACATTTACATTTTGTCCCGGAGATACTTTCAAAAAGTCGGCCTCGTTAATTACAGTAACTACTTTCATTATTGAAAGGTCGGGTACGTTGCCCAATCGATTACCCATTGTAACCTGATCGCCTAGCTGCAGTTGATCCCGAGAACGATGCTTGTTTGCAATTTGAAAAATACCTGATATTGGTGTTCGAATTGTAAGCTCAGGAATCACCTCGATAGCAGCATTAATTTCGCGTTCGATGCGGTCGACTAAAATTTGCTGTATTTGAAGTTGTTTCTCAGAAATGATATTGTAATGCTCTATGCTGCGCTTGACTTTTTCAAGTCGTATTTTGGCTTGTTCAAATTCGAGTTCTTTTATTTCGCGAGCACGATCTGATTCAAACCTAAATTGTTCAACTTCGAGAGTTTTCAAATCAAATGAAGCCTGCTCGCTTCGAAGTGTCGATTGGTAGTCGCTGCGACGATTGTCAATATCGACTTTAATTTTCTCGAGATTTGCTTTTTCCACCTCTATACGGGTTTCGCGGTCGAGAATGAAGCGCATTACGTCGGCAGGGTCAAACTGAATGATTGAATCTCCGGCCTGAACATTTTCGCCGTGCTCAAGAAGCCCGATAATTCGTTTCTGATACCAGTAGCGTCCAAAACGAGGCATTACAAAACTACGCACGTTTACGGCTTCAAGCTCTCCGGTTTCGGTTACAGTTTGCACAAAGTCTCCGTATTCGATTTTGTAGCTGCCTTTTTCATTTTTATTACATGCTACCAGCAAGCTTGCAAAAACTATCAGTATAATTATGTATTTATTTTTTGCAATCATATTTATAAATTTTGACCGTTATCTTCATCGTCATCGTCAAGTTCTTCGGCAAATGGGTTAGTCATTGCTACTTCGTCATTTGCCGATAATCCTTCTTTAACAATCACGAAATCGGTATTCGATTGTCCCAATACTACATCACGCTGCACAAAACCGGTATTTGTTTTCAGGTACACAAATTCGCGACCTGTATTTGAACGGTAAATGGCATCGAGTGGTATAGAAAGCACATCGTCGATTTGATCGACAATAATGCGACAGCTCACTGTGAGCCCGGGCAATAGGTTTTTGCTTGTATTTTCAAGTACAACTTCAACCGGGAAAACCTTAATGCGTGAGTTTCGTTCTTTATTCACTGCCAAATTTGCCACAGTAGCAACCCTGGCTTCGTATACACTGTCGGAAAATGCATCGGGGCGTATTTCCACTCGCATCCCCTTTGTAATTTTCGATATGTCAACTTCGTTTATTTGAATTGTTGCTTGCAGCTCACTCAGGTCGGGCAGTTCAATAAGCGGATACCCGCTCCAACTTTGATCGCCTTCCTGAAACTTGTTACCTGTACTCCAGTTGCGGTTAATAATGGCTATTCCCGGCGAGGGAGAAATAAGATGCAGCATTTCGAGGGTACTGAAAGCCTCGGTAAGCTGGTTTTGCGATTGAGAAATATCAAGCATTTTTTGCTTTAGCTCTTCGGCCTGTATCTTTCTCCGATTTTCGATTTGCTCTTTTGCCCGCTCAAGGGCAATATTTGCACGTTCGAGATTTAGTTCTATTTCTTTTCTTCTAATTTCAGCTTCGTATGTGGCCGACTCGAATTGCAGCCTTGATATTTGTTGCGAAATTCGTGTAATTTCAAGATCGGCTTCGAGCTCTTCAATAGCCGACTGTTGTTCTGCCTTGAGCTTGTCAAGCTCAGCTTTTCTCATTTCAAGGTTGGCTTCTGAATCCACAATTACCTTTTGCACTTCGGAAGGATCAAACACAACCACAGTATCGCCGGCCAGTACTTCGGCACCATCGTCGACCATCTGATTGATTTTGAGCATACCGTATCGCCACGAAATATGAGGCGAATTTATATTGATTGAATGGGTTGCACTTATTTCTCCTTCTTCGTACAAATCGAGATAAAATGTGCCACTTCTAACCTGTGCAAGAGGCACATCTGTATTGGATCGGTTTCCGCATGCTGTTAAAATCAATATCGGAAGCAGGTAAATTAAATGTTTCATTAGTATGTTATGTTAAGTTTTTACTCTGTTATTATTTGATATTCAAAGTCGTAATCATTATTTGTTCCATTTACATTAAACGGCATATCTACGTCCTCAAATTCAATTGTATCAAGCTCCTCTACAAAAATTTTGGAAAGCCGTTCTTTTAATGTATCGGGTAACAAGCGTGTTTGTGTGATTCTTATTTTTTCAGGTTTTCGCAAACTTACCCGGTCAAATGGCTCAATACCGGCAAGAATCATCGCTTCGCGAGGCGAAGTTTCGCCGGTAAAAACTTCCTGCTCAACATAATTAGCACCTTGCTTTATATAAACCACCCGTAAAGTATCAGTATCAAAAACAGCTATACGCGGGATTGCCAGTGAATTAGGGATGCTTTTTAGAATAATACGTGTATTTCCGGAGATTCCCACTTCAGGAATAATATGGAAAGTATTAACTGTTGCAGTAATTTCAAATTCACGAACACGCGAATCGCGGCTCACAGGTCTGCCTACCGGTGCTTTACGCTGAATATTTCCCCATGCCATGTTTCCCGGCATTGCATCGAAAGTAAAAATTATACTATCGCCTACCGAAATTCTTTTATAGGCATTTTCTGAAACCATCATCATAGCTTTAACCTCAGTCATGTCGGGAATTTCAACCAAAGGCATATTTTGCCATACCTGATCGCCTTCATTTATTTTTTCGTTTCCTCGGCGGTGGTTTGCACGCAATGCTAAACCGTTCTGTGGTGCAGTCATTGTTAATTCTGCAAGACGTGCTTTCACGTTTTCGGCCTGACTTTTTTGTTGTTCAATTTGAAGCTGTAGGCGGTGGAGTTCGGTTTCATTAATGAGTTCAAGAAATTCGAGTTTACGCTCAAGTTTTGTTTTTTCAACAGTAGCTCGTTGAATTTCCAATTCTCTGATTCTTCGCTGATAATCGGGAAGATATTCGAGTTGAGCCGTATCGAGTTGAGTTATTGAAAGTTGAGCTTTGTTGTTTTCAACCTGAGCCTGTAGCATGGCATAGTTCATTTCCATATCAGCTTTCCCCCGGTTGTATTGAGCCTGAGAGACTTCCACACGCCGCAACAAGTCTTCATACTCATTTTCGAGTTGTCGGTTTTCCAAAATGCAAACCGTATCGCCTTTTTCTACATAAGTGCCGTCTTCTACAAGAAATAGCACCGTACCTTCAATACGCGCAGGGCATGTAACCGTAATTGAACGTACAGCCTCAATTGTGCTTTGTACTTCAATTTCATTTACAAATGTTCCCTCGTTGACAGTAAAAAGTAGAGAGTTGTCGTCGGAACTGCTGCATGAAAATAAAAATATGATGATATAAAATGAACAAACTATTAAACAAGAACGAATCATTGGTTTATTAATAAACTAATTTATAAATACTTAACTGCAACATCATACAGTTTTTATATTGATTTTTCACAAGCAGTTATTCATTTGATTAATAAAAAGAGTAAAGGTTTAAGCTGCTGCAAAAAAAATGTTTTGTCTTCTGAAGAATATAAATTTATAGTTGATTTTTTTAATATTTTTGACAAAAAAACATAAAATATGGAACAATACAAAAACCAGTTAATACTTACAGGCATTGTAATAACTACATTACTGATTATAAGATTCTTAACAACCCACTCAATTAATCGCGCATTAAAAAAGTTTCACTTCAGTTTGCAACGTAGACTAATAACCATTAAAATTTTAAACTTTTTCTTAGTCATTGGTGCATTCGTTGCCATTTTAGGAATTTGGGGTATTGAAAAAGAGAAACTTCTACTTTTTTTATCATCAGTTCTCACCATTATTGGTATTGCTTTTTTTGCACAATGGTCAATTTTGTCGAATATTACAGCCGGATTCATCCTGTATTTCAATCACCCCATGAGGCTTGGCGACCAAATAAAAGTGCTTGAAAAAGATTTTACAATTGAAGGGATTATCGACAACATCACCTTCTTTTTTGTACACATAATCACAAAAGAAGATGAGCGAATAACTATACCAAATTCTATAATTCTTCAAAAAAACATTTCTGTAAAACATGTCGATGAAGAAAAGCTTCTTGTAAAAACCCCACGCGTTTCGAAAAGAACAAACACTAAACTCTAATTCATGATTTTGTACCTAACAGGAATTGGCTTAAGCTCTCCTACTTTCATCATTAAATAAGCATTTTCAAGACTTTTATTATTAAGAG